>JAIELM010000047.1 GCA_019752975.1 Undibacterium sp.
GAAATGCTAGCGCCACGCCAAATCGCAAACCCTGTCCCAACCATGGCCTATCATCGCAGCCACGCTCATAAATCCATACCGCACTAAAGGCGATAAACACGTGTGCGAGTAGCATCCAGTGAAAATAGTTTTGACTATCCGCTTCACTGCGCATAATGGTCGGAAGCGCCGCATAATCGGCATGGAGTAACAGGCCATGCAGTACGAAGTCGGTTGCCATTGCTGCGACAAAAAAAGCTAATACGGAAAGAAGGAATTTCTTATTCATTGCACCCATAATCACCTCACGAGATTGTTGATTTTAGAATTCACCCCTGATCATATTTGACCAATGACCAAGGGCTAAAATAACAGAGAGGTAAATTTTATGCAATAATATTTGCACCTATCATTGAAATGAGTCGGGTACGCGCAACGCCCTCTACATTCGCCGAAATTACACCAAGCGTTTCCAAATTTCGGTCGTCGCCTGCGCTTGATTCAAACTATAAAAATGCAAACCGGGAGCACCGCCCGCCAACAAACGTTGGCACATGTGGGTGACCACATCTAAACCAAACGCTTTGATCGAGGCACTATCGTCGCCATAGCTGGCGAGCTTAAGTCGTATCCAGCGCGGGATTTCTGCACCGCACATTTCCGAGAATCTTAACAATTGACTGCTATTCGTGATCGGCATAATTCCTGCCACGATGGGTACGGTGACGCCGGCTTTTTGCGCATTGTCAACGAACTGAAAGTAAGCGTCCGCATTGTAAAAATACTGGGTAATCGCGGCATCGGCACCGGCATTGATTTTACGCACAAAGTTTTTTAAGTCGTCTTGCGGTGATTTGGCTTGCGGATGCATTTCTGGATACGCGGCTACTTCAATATGAAATAAATCGCCAGTCTCAGCACGTATAAATTCAATTAGCTCATTAGCGTAACGAAACTCACCGCCCATACCGTAACCACTGGGTAAATCGCCACGCAAGGCCACTAGGCGGCGAATGCCATGGTCTTGATAGGTTTGCAGAATCTGCCGTATCGAGTCCTTAGTCCCACCGACACAAGAGAGATGCGGCGCCGCGCCAAAACCCTCTTTACGAATTTCGACCACGGTATCCAAAGTGCCTTGCTGCGTAGTACCACCCGCACCAAAAGTGACAGAGAAATACTGGGGCTTGAGCTCGGCTAATTTTGCGCGTGTCACACGCAGTTTTTCTATTCCCTCCTGAGTTTTTGGAGGGAAAAATTCTATGCTGAAGTTATGAGGGTTCATTTTGTCTCAATAATAAAGTAGACAGCGTCCAAGAAATAATGCTGTACAAAATCGCACCAAACACCGCCGACCAAAATCCGGCAACATGAAAACCGTCAACCATATTGGCGACAAACCAAAACATCAATCCGTTGATGACGAAGATAAACAGACCTAAGGAGAGTACGGTGGCAGGCAAAGTCAACAACAGTAATATCGGACGCAAAAAAGCATTCACAAAGCCGAGAACTACCGCAACCAATAAGGCTGTGCCAAAACTGTCTATAGAAATCGAAGTAACAAGATAAGGCAACGCCAATAAGGCGATGGCGTTGATGATCCAAGTAGCGAGTAGGCGCATTTTGTATATCCTGTCTATTCAAATGTTGGCGTGCTTAGAATTGTGCTCTTGTTCCGAATGGGCGAAGTCCATCCCCCACAAAATAAGGGGATAGGCTTTTTCATGCTTCATCTCGTCACCAACAAAGCAGACACCATGCCTGCTCATTGGATTTAATTAAAAAATACCCATATATTGAAGGAAAAAATGGCAAACCGAACCAAATAAATTCCTAGCTTCTATAAGGAATTCAATTAATAACGATAGTGCTCAGGCTTATACGGTCCTTCTTTTTTCACACCGATATAGTTCGCTTGTTCATCCGTCAAAACGCTTAATTGTGCATTGAGTTTTTTCAGTTGTAGACGGGCGACTTTTTCGTCCAAATGTTTGGGCAAAGTGTACACGCCAACGGGATATTTATCGCTGTTACAAAACAGTTCGATTTGGGCTATCGTTTGATTGGCGAACGACGAACTCATCACATACGATGGATGCCCTGTGCCGCAACCAAGATTGACCAAGCGACCTTCGGCTAGCAAAATGATGCGTTTTCCACTTGGGAAAATAACGTGATCGACCTGCGGTTTAATATTATCCCAGGTGTATTGCTTCAAGGCCGCGACGTCGATTTCATTGTCGAAGTGACCGATGTTGCAAACAATAGCTTGGTCCTTCATCTTGAGCATGTGTGCATGGCTAATGACGTGGTAGTTACCGGTCGTGGTGACAAAAATATCGCCGTGTTCGCAGGCATAATCCATCGTCACTACGCGATAGCCTTCCATCGCCGCTTGCAGAGCGCAGATCGGGTCAATTTCAGTCACCCAAACCTGTGCCGACAAGGCGCGCATGGCTTGAGCTGAGCCTTTGCCTACATCACCATAACCAGCGATAACAGCCACTTTACCAGCAATCATGACGTCAGTTGCGCGCTTGATGCCATCGACTAGGGACTCACGGCAACCGTATAAATTGTCGAACTTGGATTTAGTGACGGAATCATTGACGTTAATGGCCGGGAAGGCGAGTTTGCCTTCTTTATGCATTTGGTATAAACGGTGCACGCCTGTTGTCGTTTCTTCGGTCACGCCTTTGATCGCTGCTAGACGCTTAGAGTACCAAGTTGCGTCGATTTCTAAGTGTTTTTTGATCGCATTGAAGAGGCAAGTCTCTTCTTCTGAGCCGGGATTATTCAGAACCGAGCGGTCAGTTTCTGCACGGGTACCTAGATGTAAAAGCAGGGTCGCATCACCGCCATCATCTAGAATCATATTGGAATAAATTTCACCGCTCTCATCACCGCGCCACTCAAAAATCTTATGCGTGAATTCCCAGTATTCATCTAAATTTTCACCCTTGAAAGCGAACACTGGCGTGCCGCCCGCAGCGATCGCAGCAGCAGCATGGTCTTGTGTGGAGTAGATATTGCATGACGCCCAACGCACTTGTGCGCCCAATGCGTTTAGAGTTTCGATCAAGACGGCGGTCTGGATGGTCATGTGCAGAGAGCCGGTGATGCGTGCGCCTTTGAGTGGTTGACGGGCAGCGAATTCTTCGCGAATCGCCATTAGGCCGGGCATTTCAGTTTCGGCAATTTGGATTTCTTTACGCCCCCAGTCGGCTAAGCTGAGGTCAGCAACGTGAAAATCTAAAGTGGAAGTAGTTGATGTCATGGTGGTGGCGTTCTCACGCCCTCCTTTCGATTGAAAAAAGATACGTGAGCGCAGTTACTGTGAGTGCCTTTTCATGCTCACTCGTCCTTCCAAGCCTGGCAAAGAATAATGAAACTCTGTCGCAGCGCTCCTTGGAGAGCAGGCAGTATAACGCAAAACTCAAAGCCCATCAAATTGACAAACTTTAAAGACAGGCAGGCCACTAGCCTCGACCAATTTTGATCCTCCCAGCTCGGGCAGATCGACAATTACCGCACCTTCCACTACGACCGCACCGAGTCGCTCCAATAATTTTTTTCCCGCCATCATGGTACCGCCAGTAGCGATCAGATCATCGATCAAGACCACTCTATCGCCTTGTTTGCAGGCGTCAGTATGCAATTCCATGGTGGCGCTGCCGTATTCGAGTTCGTATTGCTCCTCCACCGTTGCGAAGGGCAGTTTGCCTTTTTTACGGATAGGGACGAAGCCGAGATTGAGCTCATAAGCGAGCACCGAACCCAAGATAAATCCGCGCGCATCCAATCCAGCGATGAGGTCGATTTTACACCCCATATAACGGTACACGAATAGGTCAATTAGCACTCTAAAAGCTTTGGGATTTTGCAGTAACGGTGTAATGTCACGAAACTGGATACCCGCATGTGGCCAATCTGGCACGGTGCGAATGTTAGCCTTGATGTATTCGTTGACGTCGGATAAGCGCTTAGACATATTGTTCCTTGTTATTGTAGACTTACGCAAAATTGCGCTGGCTAGACGCGGAGCCGCAGACAGTACTTTAGTACGACAAGGCGAACGCAACAACGCCAGCGTCTGTTTTGCGTAAGTCCCACTTTACTTTCACTACTGTAGCGATGAGTCTAGCGAGCTTAGCTCATCAATTTTGACTCTTGTCATGCTTGAATCCCGCCGCCCGATATCATTAGCTGTCCTGCATTTTTAAGAATCGCTCAAATGATAAGTTCACCGCATTTTTGGCATCGCCAATAATATTTCGCTGGTGAGTAAATCCAAACACATCATCAAATGGATATTTTTCTAGTAGTGCTTGCATGCGCAGAATGTCGCTACGTTTCATCGGAATATAATTAGGATAGCTGTACATGAATGTGGCATGCCGCCTATCCATGACCACCTGTATCGCATCGCCAGGAAACAAGGCCCCACCAGGACGCGGCCCATCTCGCCAGTGGAGTGCGGTACTGCCGGGGAAGTGTCCACCGCAACGCAATAGTGTAACGCGGTCGGAGAGCGCGTATTCATCACCAGACCAAAACTGTATTTGCTTCGCTGAACGAGGCACCCATTGCTTATCAGCTTGATGTAATAAAATTGGAACGCCGCCTAAGGCATCGCTCCATTCCACCATAGCACTATAAAAATGGGGATGAGAGATGATGATTTTATCGACACCACCAAGCGCTTTTAATGCCTGTAGTGCTTGATCGTTCACTAAACTGACACATTCCCACAAAATATTACCGGCATCGGTCGGTAAGAACATCGCACGTTGATTGATAGCAAAATCCGGTGTCAGCGCGATAGAAAGTACTCCCGCATCATCTTCTAAGCGCAATTGATACTGACTAGCCAACTTTGAATGTGTGGTCCACGTTTGCCCCTGCCAACCCACATATTGCCGTTCATCCTCGCAAATAGGGCAACTCGATGGAGCTGATTCGTGTAATTCAAATTGTGTGCCACAAGTTGCACAGATGGGAAAAGACATGGCAGAAACTCCTATAAAAATCGCTTGCATGAGCCTGCATTTTGTCATCTAATGTGGTCTAATAAAAGAGCCACTTTAAGGAAATTTAATCAAACCACTTTTTGATCTGAATTTGCAAATACCCGCTTTAGGTACTCGGCAAATTTTACAATCGCTCCATCAACAACTACGCGATGCCATTGTAGACGGTCGTTTGACGGCGGGACAACGCATGCCTTCGACACGGACCTTGGCGCATTTATTAGGGATCTCACGTAGTACCGTTAGTTCGTGTTACGAACTACTGATCAATGAAGCCTATCTACGTAGTCAATCAGGGTCAGGTACTTATGTCGCTTCTGTACTAGGTTTGCGCACTCGTCAAACACCACTAGATACCAGTACGCTGCTACAAAAAATCAACCCCATATGGCGAACTGCTACTTTGCCAGTTCAATTGAAGACGCCTGTAAAATTTGATTTTTCTATAGGTAATCCAGACCCTCGATTTTTCCCCTATGAGGTTTGGCGACGCCTAGTTGCACGTGCTATGCTAGTCTCAGAGAAAACCAAATCGAGCTATAGCGATCCGCAAGGAGATCCCCAACTGCGCATAGCCATAGCACACCACGTCTCATTAACGCGAGCTGTTGCCTGTAGCGCCGACGATATCATCGTCACGGCAGGGGCACAGCAAGCGATGGATTTGCTGGCCAGGGTATTAGTGACACCAGGGCGCACAAAATGCGTCTTAGAAAATCCGAGTTATCCAGCATTGCGTCATGCTTTTGCTGGTGCCGGTGCAAAGTTATATCCCATCGCGGTAGATCAAGACGGTTTAATCGTGGAGCAACTACCTCAACGTATGCAAATACTCTGTGTATCTCCCACCCATCAATCTCCTACGGGAGCCACATTGAGTGCGACACGTCGCGCGCAATTGCTTGACTACGCCAGCAGCAACGATGCGATCATTATTGAAGACGATTACGATGGTGAGTTTCGCTTAAGTGGCCGTCCTTTGGATGCCTTGCAAACCTTGGATAGAGAGCAGCGCGTGTTTTATATAGGTACTTTTTCAAAAAGTATGTTTTCATCCCTACGTATTGGTTTTGTCGTTGCACCAATCTGGGCGCGTGCGGCTTTAATCAACGCTAAAATCGCCTGCAATTGGCAGGTGCCGCTGATTGCTCAAGCGGCTTTAGCTGAGTTTATTTCGCAAGGTCAACTGGCCAAGCATGTGCGTAAGATGCGAGATATTTACATCATCCGCAACAAGGCTATCGTCCACGCCCTAGATCAACATTTCGGCTCACAATTAGAAATTTTGCCCTCGCTAGCTGGCATGCATATTTGTACGCTGTTAGATAAAAAGTACAAGGCCGAACACTGGCTTGCTGCCGCACTCAAAGCGGGCATACGAATAGAATCTTTAGACCGCTATCACTATCCATCATCTTCACTCCCAACCTCGGATATTTCTCATGGCCCTAATGGTTTACTCTTTGGATATGGATTGATGGATGTGGATCGCATACATGCGGGGATGAAATTATTAAAACGGGTAACAGATGCTTAAAGTGATCACAATAGGTTGGACGGTTGAGCTGGTTAGTAGCGATCGATACGAAACTTCTTGCTTCAGTAAAATACCGTTGTACTAGTAAAAAATCGAAC
>JAIELM010000235.1 GCA_019752975.1 Undibacterium sp.
GGATCATCCTCGGGATTCAGAATTCTGCGCCCAGATGCCACCTGTTGCTGAGTACGATTCACGGAAACCTGTAAGTCGCTGATTCTCGATCCACCGGATTCAAAAATAGTGCTGGTGCTGATACGCATGGTAATCTCTCTATCTTCCTATCGCCAATAATTGATCAAACAAACTACTCGCGATCTGCATCAGTTTTCCTGCCGCTTGGTAAGCCTGCTGATAACGCAATAAATTCGTCGCTTCCTCATCCAAATTCACCCCAGATTCAGACTGCTGCGCCGCCTCAGCTTGTTTCAGTAATTTTGTATCGGAAGCATAGTTGGTTTCTAACTCATGCGTTTTATTGCCTACCGCGCTGACAAATTGTGCGTAGGCACCTTGAAAACTAGTCGTGCCTCCAGCGACAAGATTCTTGGTTTGCAAAGCCCCTAATAGCCCAGCATTTCGATTATCCCCAGTACCGTTAGGATTACTCGCAATATTGATCACGTCCCCATTGGCATAGGCGCCTGACACGACAAAGCTTTGTCCATTAAAGCTAACGGTGGAACCTTCAATATAAGGTATCGCCGCTCCCGCCGAATAAGAGGTGGTGGTATTGCCATTTTTCACTGTGACATTGGCAGTGGCAGGAAAACCGGTAAAGTTATTGCCAGCTGAATTGTAAGTGAGCTTAGTCGGCGTCACTGGCAATGAATTCGCCAGTGTGAAAGTATCTCCGACGGTTGGCGCAGCGGGATTATCTTTGACCACGAAGTTGACGCCACCATAGCTGATTTTCGCTCCACTGGTGTATGGAATATCGGCCACCTTAGGCAGTGTCGGAACTGGCGTTTGTATATCATAATTGGTTGTCACGCCGCCTACTGTGACGGAAACCGTACTTCCATCAGGAAATCCACTCAGACGATTACCTGCCACAAAAGTCAGAGGTAAAGGCGCCGCCAATGTCGAGCCCACATAGGAATCGTCTACATTCACGGAGCCTATATTCGCGTTAGTGGAATTGCTTGTGGCAGAAACCAATGAAGTTAAGGTGCCCGAAGTAATTTTACCTGTTCCTAAATTAGTACTTGGTAAGCTGGTAGTGAGAGAAGTTCCTGCAGCCACCTTGGCCACGTCGCTGACGTCAACCCGTATGGAAGACGCACCATTCGCGGTAGGCCTCACTAAAAATTCATCGTTGACATTGGGAACCACCGCCACCGGTGGCAGAGCGCTATTCAAAGCGAGATTAAAACTGACGCCGTCAATTACCGCAGGCAGGGTCGTTGAGGTCTGCACACTACCATCGGATACCCTCGTGATCTTAAAGTAATTTGGTGCAGGCCCCACACCCGCTAAGTACTGCACCCGATAATCACTTAAGGTCAAAGCACTCGTATCAGCAAACGTCGCTGCGATATTGGCAGCACTGGTATTATTGGTACTGGCAGTGGCAATAGGCTGGCCTACGCTAAAAAAATCGACTCCAGGCTGACCGTTAATGTCCTGTCCCAATTTGTGCTGATTATTAAACTCCGTAGCAACCGAAATTGCCACTCGGCCCAAGGAGTTTTTAGCCACATCCAACGATCCAGATCGAAATGCAAACAAGCCACCCAAGCTACCGCCACCTAAACTCTTTTCACTCAGTTCAATTAATGTCCCGTTGCCTTCGTAAGAGACTTCTGCGCGCCCGGGATCAGTGCTAGAAACGGTTGCTTGCAAATTACTGACCTTATTTCCCAGCACCAAGGGTTGTCCAGTACCGATGAAAACGTTCAGCTTACCACCTTGCTCGACCACAGATACATTCACCAACTTACTCAACTGCGTTACCGCATAATCACGTTGATCCAGTAAATCATTGGGGGTCGCGCCGCCTGATTGACTCTGCACAATTTCAATAGCATCGTTGAGCTTTGATATTTCACTTGCGAACCCATTGATATCGGTTACCGTTTGGCTTATGCCCTCATTAACAGCACCTTCTACTTGATCTAAGCGCCCCTGTAGGCTTTGAAAGCGCGACACCAAAGAGGAGGCATTAGACACCACCGATTGTCTGGCTGCGGCACCAGCCGTACCATTGGGCGAACTTGCTAAATTTTGTATGGAACTAAAGAACTCTTGCAATGAGGGCGACACACCAGCACTAGGGTCAGCAACCAAATTGCTGATCTGCTGGATCTGGCTTAAATAGGCAGAAGAATAATTTTGTGTAGACTGCGAGGTATTCACTTGCTGCGTAATAAATTGATTATAAACACGACGAACATCACCAACGCGCGTGCCTTGCCCGATGAAAGTACCACCGCTATTTTGTGGTTCAGCGGCGCTTTGCAACAGCGTTTGACGGCTGTAACCCGGGGTATTGGCATTCGCAATATTGTGTCCGGCGGTCGCGATACCAAGCTGTGCCGCGGCTAACGCACTTTGCCCTATGCCTAAAATATTGGTACCCATAATCAACTCAATTGCGTCTTGATTGACGCGTTATTAACACACAAAAAACACACAGAAAATGGAAGACTGAACTCGTCACTAGTCTTATCGGTTTTCCAAAGAAAAACTTTAATGGCGCTAAGAAGGAATTATTAGTTTGTCGTGGCGGGTTTCCGTTAAACTTTCGCTACGCTAACACGTTTTACTCAGGAATCCGTCAAGCTTACTTCGTATTATGCGGATCGCACGCTATCTCTACGCCATCGCAGAGCATAAGTCTAAGTATTCAAAGAATGCCGGATAATTTTGGTGAGTTTCTCCGCATAATGAGGGTCAGTGGCGTAACCCGCTTTTTGTAACTCATTAGCAAATTTGGCCGCATCACCGCCGTTTTGCAGTACATTTTGATACCGAGGATTGTCATTAATGAGCTTGGCATAATCCTTAAAGGCGTCGGCATAGCTATCGTAGGCTTTAAATTTCTCCACTTTTTGTAACGCAACACCGTTGACATATTCTGTTGTCGTCGCATCCACCGTGCGTCCCTTCCAACCGCTGGTCGCTTTAATTCCAAATACATTATGGCTAGTAGAACCATCAAGCGCCTTAATCTCACGCTTACCCCAACCGCTTTCCAAAGCTGCCTGTCCTAACATGAATTTTGCGGGAATCCCGGTGCTTTGACTCGCCAATTCAGCCTCCTGTCCCAATTTATCTTTAAAGACTTGTACTACATGAGCGCTGGTACCTCCGCCATTCACACCAGTGCTCTCGGCGGTTTGGTAAGCGCGAATAGCATTCTTTTGCTGTTGCACATATTGGTCAAGTCCACCCAAACCACCTAAGGGAATAGGATCGTCAGAATTCTGCACTGCACTCATAGCACTTGCCATGGCATTATTCGACAACTGTCGATACATCGCATCGGCAAGGCCAATACCGCGACTGGCGATCTTCTGCGACAACTGCTGATCCAACATAGAAGTAAACATCCGACTTTGCTCGTTGTCCAACATGCCTTCTTGCCCACCTGCCTGACGCATCGATTTGAGCATCATCCCCACGAACAAGGCTTCAAACTGGCTAGCAGCAGCCTTTAGCGCGTCGGGTGAACTTTGCGAACCTTGTCGAGATGCGCGCTTAAGCTCATCTAACCCCTTAGCATCAAAGGCGACATTATTGGAAAAATCGGTGCGTTCTATCATCTCAATTCCAGCCCAATCTTAGGTGTTATATGATTTCGAGATCAGCACGTAAAGCACCAGCTGCCTTCATCGCCTGCAATATGGCCAGCAAATCCTGCGGCGTCGCGCCTATCGAATTAAGGGCTTTTACCACGTCGGCTAAAGCCACGCCAGCTTTGAGCGTCAACAGTTGACCGCCTTCTTTAGTGATGGCAATACTAGAGTTCGCAGTCGCTGTGGTTTGCCCATCGCTTAGTGCGTTAGGCTGACTCACGGCATTATCGGTATTAATCACAATCGACAAATTGCCGTGCGCCACGGCACAATTTTCTAGGCTCACTGATTGATTCATTACAATAGAGCCAGTACGCGCATTCAAAATCACCTTGGCAGCAGTTTGTGCCGGTGTCACCTCTATGCTTTCCAAGGCACCCAAAAAAGTCACCCGTTGATCATTGGCCTGTGGGGCTTTGACCTGAATGACTCGACCATCCATCGCCGCTGCAGTATCGGCACCAAATTTCTTATTGATCGCTTCCACTACACGACTAGCGGTCGAAAAATCCGAAGTATTCAGCTCTAACTGAATGATGTTTCCATGTCCTAAAGGTGTAGGAACAGCACGTTCCACCGTAGCACCGGCCGAAATTCGTCCTACGCTTAGATGATTCACTTGCGCTTTACCACCGTTAGCAGCAGCGCCTACTCCTCCGACCAAAACGTTACCTTGAGCCATCGCGTAAATTTGATTGTCAGCCCCTTTAAGCGGCGTCATCAAGAGCGTACCGCCTTTAAGACTCTTGGCATTCCCCATAGACGAAACGGTGATATCTAGGGTTTGACCTGGCTGCGAAAATGGCGGTAGAGAAGTGGTTACCATCACAGCTGCGACATTTTTTAATTGCAAACTGGTGCCGACAGGAATACTCACGCCCATTTGCTGCATCATGCTAATAATGCTTTGCACGGTAAAAGGAGTCTGAGTGGTTTGATCACCACTGCCATCGAGTCCAACCACCAAACCATAGCCCATCAATTGATTTTGGCGCACGCCTTGAACACCAGCCAAATCTTTTAGCCTCTCTGCATAAACTAAGGGTGCCTGTAACAAAATAAGGCAACTCAATAATTTCAATATGGTCTTATTCAACATCATTACCACCGTCAAGAAATTCAAAAAGGAAGAAAACTTAAGAAAAAACGCGTCAATAAAGATTTTGCTTCCGCCAAATCCACGTGCGAGGTCGAGCGATATTCGAAGCGCGCGTCGGCCACTTGAGTCGATGCAACCGAATTCGAAGCAGAAATAGTTTGTGGACTGACTACGCCAGAAAAGCGTACAAATTCCGCGCCCTTATTAAAGGCAATTTGTTTCTCTCCACTGACAACCAAATTCCCGTTCGGCAGTACATCAATAACAGTCGCGGCAATCGTGCCAGTGAAGGTATTGCTCGCCGTCTCCGCCCCCTTCTCATCAAATTTAGAAGAAGCCGTGCTACTCACGGAGAGTTGCGCGGTCGTCGTTTTAGGAATACCTAGCAGAGTCGGCGCAGCAAATGACGCCGCACCTGATTTACTACCTGACGAAGCCGCTGCCTTGGCGGCTGTGGTATTTTCACTGATAGAAATACTGATTACATCGCCTACTAAACGCGCCTTATTGTCTTCAAATAAGGGGCGATAAGTGGCTGTTTGAAAAATCGCTCCATTGGCTTCACGCTGACTCTTAGCCGATTGCGGATAGACCGACGTGGCTTGGTGGGTGATCGAATTTGGCGTCACCGCACAAGCCAACAACAACATTGGCCACATCAAGATAATTACGAATTTAAAAATTTTCATCACTTTAGCCACCATATAGTCACCGCACAACCACCACTTAATCACAACAACTTAGCTTACAGTTGCGCCAGTTTTTGCAACATCTGATCGGAGGTCGTGATCGCCTTGCTATTGATCTCGTAGGCACGCTGGGTTTGTATCATATTCACCAATTCTTCGGCCACGTTGACATTAGAAGTCTCAACAAAATTTTGCACCAACAGACCCGCACCGTTGGTTCCCGGTGTATTGGCTCCAGGATTACCGGACGCGGCTGTCTCTACATATAAATTCTCTCCAAGAGATAACAAACCAGCTGGATTAATAAAAGTGGCCAACTGTATTGAACCCACTTGAGTAGGCGCTGTAGAACCTGGTTGAGTCACAGAAACTGTACCATCTCGCCCAACAGTAATGGATTGGGCATTAGCGGGAATAGTGATCGCTGGCTGGATAACAAAGCCACTGGAAGTCACCATTTGACCTTGGCTATCGACTTGAAATGAACCATCACGCGTATAACCCGTACTACCGTCTGGCATCAACACTTGAAAAAAACCTTGCCCATTAATGGCGAGGTCTTTGTTATTTCCAGTCTCTTTCAAACTACCCTGAGTAAAAATACGTTCTGTCGCGACAGAGCGAACACCAACACCAAGCTGCAAGCCTGATGGCAACTGTGTTTGTTGTGAACTTTGCGCACCAGGTTGACGTATATTTTGATACAGCAAATCTTCAAATACTGCACGAGAGCGCTTAAATCCCGTTGTGCTCACATTCGCCAAATTATTCGAGATCACATCCATTTGCGTCTGTTGCGCATCTAGGCCAGTCTTCGCTATCCATAATGAACGTATCATTTTTCTTCTCCTCTGCCCTATGCTAGGGTCAATATTTGACTCGCCTTAGTCGCATTGCTTTCCGCATTGGTCAGCAACTTCATTTGCATCTCAAAACTGCGCGCCAAATTAATCATATTCACCATGGATTCAACCACATTGACATTGCTACCTTCCAGCATGCCGCCCGCAACAGAGACTGCTGCATCGGCATCAAGTGCGCTGCCATCTTTGGTTTTAAATAGTCCGTCAGCATCTCTTATCAAATTATTTTCGGCTGGATTCACTAATTTCAAACGCCCTATCACTTGTACTGCGTTCGGCTTAGTTCCTATCGGAATGGTCGATACTGTTCCATCCTTTGCGATCGCGAT
>JAIELM010000306.1 GCA_019752975.1 Undibacterium sp.
TTTCAACACTCGGAGATCGACACTCGGGGAATTGGAAAAGCGCTCATGTCGAATAGCAGCTTGAAGATGAAAAAGAATTCTCCGCAACGCTTTCAGTTGCGAGAAAAAGCGGTGGCAGGAGGAATACAGAGAGTATTAATGAGGCGTTTGCCAAACGCCAGTTTAGACAAAATTGGCAAAGAGCGTACTCCGGACGGGCAAAATTTGCTGGTCGCGGAGATTTATATTCATCAATAGCGGGAACCTCTAAAAATGTCATTCTAGGGTGCAGCATTCCTATAATGCCATTTTTAGAGGCTACCGATTTTTTTTAAAAAAGGAACACATATGGCTGGCGCGTATAAAACACCTGGTGTCTATATCGTTGAGAAAAATGCCTTCCCCAATTCCGTAGTCGAAGTAGCGACTGCAGTACCGGCATTTATCGGATACACCGAGAAAGCAGATAATAAGGGTAATACCTTACATAAAAAACCTTGGCGCATTTCGTCCATGTCGGAATTTATCAGTTTTTATGGCGGTGCGCCTGAAGATAAATTCGTCATCGATGCTTTTCCTAGCGCTGATCCGAATATTAAAAATTTGGAGAATAGCGATTTTCGTATAGGGGAAGACGAATTTCAATTACTACAAAGTGCACCACGTTTTTTCCTCTACTACAGCATGATGTTGTTCTTCCAAAATGGGGGAGCCGCTTGTTATGTCGTCTCAGTAGGGCGCTACAAAAAAGGTGAAGAGAATGTGAAAATCGAAAAGCCGGTATTAGAAAGTGCCTTCGATGAGCTCTTAAAAGAACAAGAGCCAACCATGATCGTCATTCCTGATGCCATGTCTTTGAGTGAAAAAGATTGTATCGCCTTACAGCAAGCAAGTCTCATGCATTGCGGCAGCCGAATGAAGAATCGCTTTTCTATTTTGGACGTCTATAATGGCTACAAAGATCGGCGTACTGATGGTGATTGCATTGCTAAATTCCGTAATGCACTAGGTACTAGCTTCCTCAATTTTGGTGCTGCCTACTATCCATGGACCAATGCCTCGATAGCGCAACTATCTGATTTCAACTTCACCAATTTGTCTAATATTACGGGTGCAGATGAAAAAGCGGTGAGCTTGATCAAAGTGCTGACTGCTGAAGTCAATCAAAGCAGCTTAAGCGACGATAAAAAGGCAGAAATTACCGCCAAGATTAAGAGCATTCCCGGTGTATTAAAAGCGGCGAAAGAATTGAAGGACGCCAAGAAAGCAGCGTCTGAAGCAAAGGCCGCGCAAACACCAGAAGACAAGGAGAAAGAAAAAGCGGCTTTCGACGCATTATCAGCCGAAGATAAAGTGAAGGCCAAAGACGCAGCGGAAGAAAAAACCAAAGCCGAAGCCGAAGTCGCTTCTGGTCCTTCGGAGTTGCACAAAGCGCTGTTCACCATCAGTCCTCTGTACGCCAAACTGTTGACCGCAATTCAGAACAAACTCAACCTCTTACCACCATCGGCAGCAATGGCTGGCATTTACACCATGGTCGACAATGCGCGCGGCGTGTGGAAAGCGCCAGCTAACGTCAGCCTCAACGCCGTGGTCTCACCTAGCGTCAACATCACGCACGACGATCAAGAAGACCTCAATGTTTCGACCGCTGGTAAATCCATTAATGCGATTCGCACTTTTATCGGTGAAGGCACATTGGTTTGGGGCGCGCGTACTTTAGATGGGAATAGTTTAGATTGGCGCTACATCAACGTACGTCGCACCATGATCATGCTAGAAGAATCAATACGCTTAGCAACCAAAGCGTATGTGTTTGAACCCAATGTCGCCAATACCTGGGTGACGATCAGAAGCATGGTCAGTAACTTCTTAACTGGCATATGGAAACGCGGTGGCTTAGCTGGAGCAAGTCCAGAAGATGCTTTTAGCGTGCATGTAGGTTTAGGCGAAACCATGACACCTGAAGACATCTTAGAAGGCATCATGAGAGTGACGGTCTTGGTAGCGTTGAGCCGCCCAGCCGAATTCATCGAAATCACCTTCCAACAGCAAATGCAAAAATCTTAATCGTCCCAACAATTTATTAATTTATAGAGGTTAATTATGGCAGATGATGGCTCAAAACAATCCACCAACGTATGGCCCTTACCCAAGTTCTATTTCCAGGTGAAATGGGACAAGAATGAAATGTCTTTTCAAGAAGTTTCTGGATTAGATATTCAATCTGAGGAAATCAAATACCGTCATGGAAATAGCCCGCAATTTTCGGTAATAAAAATGCCGGGCATGAAAAAATTCGGCAATATCACCATGAAAAAAGGTGTCTTCAAGGGCGACAATAAGTTCTGGGATTGGCTCAATCAAATCAAACTCAACACCATCAAACGTGTTCCTGTCACCATCAGTTTGCTCGATGAAGCAGGCAAACCTACCATGGTATGGACACTCACCAATGCATGGCCAACAAAGATTTCTAGCACCGATTTGAAATCAGAAGGCAATGAGGTGGCCATCGAGTCTATCGAGATCGTGCATGAGGGATTGACGATAGAGAACAAGTAAGAAGTAAGAAGTGAGATGTTCGTGATCCCTTGCCAAAGAGGAGGGATCACGAACGGAATTACTTTCCACTAAATTGACACCCGGTTTAACAACGAGAGTAACAGCATGAGTGGCGAATTCTATGAGGGTGGTTATCCTCCTTCAGCATTTTATTTCACCGTCACCTTCGGCAATGGCGTCGAAGTGGCGGACACGTCTTTTAGTGAAGTCTCCGGCATTGCGATTGAGATGGAAACTGAGCCCGTGCCAGAGGGAGGAGAAAATCGCTTTGTGCATCAATTGCCCAAGCAAATCAAGCACCCCAATTTAGAACTAAAACGTGGTATCGCGCAAGTCAGTTCACCTTTAGTCAAATGGTGTAAAGAGGTCTTAGAGGGCGAGTTCATTGAGATGATTACGGCACAAACCATACTCGTTAAATTGGTAGACGCTGAGCAAAAAATATTGCGCGCATGGGAATTCCATGACGCCTACCCAGTTAAGTGGGATGTAGAAGGATTTAACTCAACCAAGAATGAAGTGGCGGTAGAAAAAATGAGCTTTGCCTATACCTATTCTAAGCGGATAAATTAATTACCATGCCCATAGAAATCAAAGAGCTCATCATCAAAAGCACCATCATAGATAACGAAAAAATGATGAGCGAAAAAATGATGAGCGAAGAAGATCACGAACAAAGCAAGCAAGCGCTCAAAGAAGAAGTTTTGTCGGAATGTCGTCAAATGATCAAAGATATATTACGTGAACGTGGGGAGAGGTAGTTGTGACTGGTCAAAAAGCGCTCTTAAAAATATCTGCCTGTACCATTGCTAAGAATGGTAGCATCAGCGTTGATAGCTCACGTCCCAGTTTTGAGGCCCTGATTAATCCGTCCGGCTACGGACATGAGTTCAGCATCAAATACGCAAAAAACCAAAGCCTAGGACAAGCCGGTAACGAAGCTAAATTTCACGCTAGCCAACCAGAAAAACTTCATCTAGAAAAACTTGTCTTAGACGGAACTGGCGCTGTTCCTGGCACCAAAAAATCCGTTAAAGAACAAGTCGATTCTCTACGCAATTCAGTCTATACCTATGTCGGCACCAAGCACGAAGCACCGATCGTCCAAGTGGTGTGGGGCAATTTGCTCTTTTACGGCAGGGTAGAAGGACTTAAGCTTGACTACACCTTATTTAAACCCAATGGTGAACCACTACGCGCCAAAGTGACGCTCAATTTCGTCGGCTATACTAGCGCCGCCGAAATTGTCAAAGCGGAATCCAAAAGCTCGCCAGATTTAAGCCATATCGTGGTGGTCAAAGCGGGCGACACCTTACCGCTATTGTGCGACAAAATCTATCGTGATCCGAATTACTATATCGAAGTGGCGCGCATCAACAACCTCAATTCATGTGGGCAATTGCAAGCGGGAATAACGCTACGTTTCCCTCCATTGGCATAGGTTTTTATGGCTACTTCCCCATTAACCGATAGCAGCGGCGTCTTAAGTCTTACGATCACTTGTGATGGCAGTGCGATTCCCGACATCGTGCAAGTGGTGTCGATAGAAACCAATCACAGCAGCAATCGCATACCGTCGGCCACGATCACGCTCTTAGATGGCGATATGCCCAATGGACTGTTTCCTGTCGCCGATGAAGGAAATTTTAAACCTGGTGTAGAAGTCGTCATTAGTGCTGGCTATGATGGCACGACCAAAGTAATTTTTACCGGCGTGGTGATCAAGCACTCGGTTAAAATTACAGGCGAAAATTATGCCCGCCTGATCATAGAATGCCGCGATAAAGCACTCGCGATGACGATAGGACGCAAGAACGCCAACTACGTCAATAAAACCGACAATCAAATCATCAGCGCCCTCATTAACAATCACAGCGGCCTCACTCCCAGTGTCGATAGCACGAGTGTCACTTACAAAGAATTAGTTCAGTATTATTCCAGCGATTGGGATTACATGATGACGCGGGCCGAGGCCAACGGTTTTATTGTGATCGTTGATGCAGGAACAATCAATGTGAAAGCACCGCTAGGCAGTGGCTCGCCCGTGTTGACGCTCACCTACGGCAAAGATTTAATGGAATTTTCCGCCGAACTGGACGCACGTTGGCAATTAAAATCAGTCACCGGTACCAGCTGGGATCTATCCAAACTCGCGATTGTCGAGGCCACGGCGAGCCCCTCTAGTTTGACAGGACAGGGTGACCTAGATAGTGCGACCCTAGCCAAGGTCTTAGGGGTCGCCGACTTTGGACTACAAACCTCAGCCCCATTAGAAAGCGATACCTTAACCGCATGGAGTAAGGCACAGCAAACCAAAGCGGCGCTCTCACGGATTCGTGGGCGCATGCTTTTCCAAGGTCATGCAAACGCCAAACCAGGTGTGCTCATCGAACTTGCCAGCGTAGGGGTACACTTTAATGGCAACGTCATCGCAACCAACGTTGTACATCGTTTGAGTGAGGGCAATTGGACTACGGAAGTTGAATTTGGCATGCCGGTTTATTGGTTCACCGAGGAATACCAAATACAAGCGCCCGACGCCGCAGGCTGGACCGCAGGCATCAATGGCCTTCACATTGGTATCGTCATGAAACTCGATGCCGATCCCGAAGGTCAATATAAGATCCAAGTCAATATCCCGCTCATGAAAGCACAAACCGTGGGGGTATGGGCGCGGTTTTCTAGTTTTTATGCGTCCTCAGGGTTTGGTGCCTTTATCATTCCTGAGCTTGGCGACGAAGTGATTTTAGGATTTTTTAATAATGACCCTTCTTGCCCGGTCATCTTAGGCAGTCTCTACAGCAGCAAACATGTACCCGCTTATGAGCTCGCTGCTGAGAATAACTTTAAAGCCCTAGTCACGCGCAGCAAGCTCAAAATGGAATTTGACGACGACAAAAAAATCATCACCTTAGTCACCCCAGCAGCCAACAAGATCGTGATTAGCGACGACGGAAAATCCATACTTTTACAAGACCAAAACAGTAATAAGGTCGAGCTCAGCCCCAGCGGAATTTTATTAGACAGCCCCAAAGACATCACCATTAAAGCCGGTGGAAAAGTAGCGATCACGGCAGTACAAAACGTAGAAATTACAGCACAAATGGATGTGAAAAATACCGGCTTAAACATCAACAACAACGCCAACGTCAGCTTCGTCGCCAAGGGTGCAGCAACAGCAGAATTATCTGCGGGCGGACAGACGACGGTGAAGGGAGCCTTGGTGATGATTAATTAGCGCAGAAAATGTACGCTGTAGTGAGGAGGCTAGGCTGTGGATGTAAGCCGTCTTTCCCGCAGGCTTTCAGCGGGAATCTAGTGATTTTTGTTGAGTAAGGAAGGTCACCGAATTCCCAATTAAATTAGCCGGTCGCGAAAGAGATAATTTGAGAAAAAGATCGAAAATCCCTCAACGCCGAGATAGTGAAAGTACACCAAATATTAATAAGGAAAACCATGCCACCAGCATCACGTATCACTGACATGCACGTCTGTCCCATGGTAACCCCAGCGCTGCCACCAATTCCTCACGTAGGTGGCCCTATTTCTGGGCCCTGCGTACCGAACGTATTAATCGGCAGCTTACCTGCGGCTGTGGTCGGTGATATGTGTGTCTGCGTCGGGCCACCTGACAGCATCGTCAAAGGTAGCGCAACCGTGTTAATCAGCAACCGCCCCGCCGCACGCATGGGAGACACCACCGCGCATGGAGGAAGTCTGGTTTTTGGTTTGCCTACGGTCTTAATTGGAGGCTAAATTGGAGGCTAGATTGGAGACTACATTGGAAGCTATCTTAGTGATTACATTGGCAGGTAAAAGATGAGTGAATCCAAATCATTCCTAGGCATAGGCTGGAGTTTTCCACCTGAATTCTCTAAGCGCGGGCGCGTCGCTATGGTCAGCGCTGAGGACGACATACGGCAAAGCTTATTGATCCTGCTCTCGACTACGCCAGGTGAGCGAGTGATGCAACCTGCTTTTGGTTGCGGCTTGAAAAGTAAGGTCTATGAAAATATTAATGAAACGAATCTGACCATTTTAAAGGACTTAATTAAACGTGCCATTCTATTTTTTGAACC
>JAIELM010000569.1 GCA_019752975.1 Undibacterium sp.
AGTTGCCCAGCCCAAGGACATGCCATAAATTTCGCGTAGCGCGGTGGCCGAGAAACTTTGTATGCCACCCAATCCCATAGAAATCATAAAGAAAAACGCAAAGCACATCCACACCGCGGGTAAGCTCATGAAGTGAAAAGCGCTATTTTCAATGTTCTCTGTTGGGCTTTTATCTGACGAATAGGTCTGGTGCACGACTTCTGTGTGTAGTACGTGACGGTACATAAATAAAATCAGCAAGACAATCAAGGGTAAAACGGCCGCTCCTAAAAGGGCGATACGCCAGCTCCAAAAATTTGCCATGCTAACTAAAAATACGGGTGCGGCTGCCCAACCTAAATTCCCGCTAATCCCATGTACTGAGAAAGCGTGACTTAGGCGTTTGGTCGATACGCTCTTATTGAGAATAGTAAAGTCCGAAGGGTGGAAAACACTATTGCCCAAGCCCGCCAACATCGAGCCTATCAGCAGAAAGGTGTAATTCGGCGCCGCCGCTAACACCAGCGCAGATACGCCGAGACAAATGATTCCAAAAAATAGTACCGGACGTGCGCCAAGCTTATCGACTACAAATCCAGCTAAAGCTTGACCAATACCAGAGATCACAAAGAACACGCTCATCAATAAACCAAGTTCGGCGTAAGAAAGTGAAAAAGCCTCTTTGAGCCAAGGAAATAAAGGTGCCAAGATCATGTGAAAAAAATGCGAGATGCCATGAGCAATCCCAACCAAGCCGATGACTAAGGCATCTTTTTTAAAATGAGTATCGGATTTTGTCGTGGCAGTATTCATTGACGCCTCACACGGTATAAAACCAAAGTGTAGCCAAAACCAACTCGGCTGCTTTAAGATAAAATGCCAATATTTGTCGAATTCGAGTCAATTCGTGACTTGTGATGAAAAAAATATTAGGTAAATGATGAAGCAGCGTCCACTGACCGATACAAATCCATCGCCATCGAGTTTGTTCCCCACTAGTGAGCGGCCAGTGCGCGTGGTGGCGCGTGACTTGCAAGCCGATGAGTCCTTGCGTGCGCATCAGCATCCGTGGGCGCAAGTGACTTATGCCTTGGATGGCGCGATGCAAGTCATCGCCAATCAGCAAACTTGGTTTGTTCCGCCAATGCGGGCGATTTGGATACCAGCGTACATCGATCATGAAGTACGTACTCTAGAGCGCACCCAATTGCGGGCGATCTATGTTGATGCATCGGTGATTCCTATTTCAGGTTCTGAGTGCGTTGTGCTGGAAGTTTCTGATCTGATGCGGGAATTGATTAAGGCCTTAAGTCGTATCGATGACGCTGGGTTACGGGAAGCGCACCTAGCCGCGTGTTTAATGGATGAGTTAGCACTTGCTACGCCATTGCCTTTGAATGTGTCTATGCCTAGAGATACGCGCCTACATGCCCTGTGTGAATTGATGATTGCCGATCCTGCTTCGTCCAACAGTTTGCAAGATTATTCAACAATGGTGGGTGCTTCCAAACGGACTCTAGCACGCTTGTTTCGCAGTGAAGTACAAATGAGTTTTGGAGTATGGCGCCAACAAATGCGCCTAGCACGCGCAGCCCCTTTAGTGGCGAGTGGTTTGCCTTTGTCGGCGGTCGCTTCAGAGTTAGGCTATGCCAGTCAATCTGCCTTTTCTGCGATGTTCAAAAAAACCTTCGGACAATCACCTTCGGTTTTTTTTAAGCGAAGAGAGCTGTCTATCAATGAAACAAAATATGTCTAAACTTGACAAGTCAAAGTGCTTAACCTAGTCTGCCACCTCGACATACATGTGGGACATTATCAATGAAAAATCTGTTTAGTACGACCTTGTTTTGTTTTATCGTCGGACTGGTCTTATCTCTTGCGACGGCTCAGATACAAGCTAAGGTTTTGACACGTACGTCTAAGGAGCTGAAGAAGACAAAAGAAATCCAAAGGCTTGTTGCTGATGTGTGTCACAAGTCAGTCGTATTACTGGGTGAAGATAGTGGACATGGCGTGGGAGAAACGCTGAATATCAAGAGTGAATTAGTTCAAATCTTGATTGATGAATGTGGATTTTCGGCGCTGATGTTTGAGAGCCCGATTTATGACTTCATGGATTTGGAGCGTGCGCTCTCGGCGCAATCGGCGACCTCAGAGCAACTCGCAGATGCGATAGGTGGATTATGGTCTATGACCAAAGAATCCGACCTGCTCGTGAGCTACTTATTTGAAAAAGCAAGGCAAAGTCAACTTAGCTTATTTGGATATGATTTTCAGTTAGGCGGCGCTACCCAACTTTACGCGCAAACTCGATTAGCCGAAGAATTGACGAGCTATTTGCATGGACTCAATGCTCAACAATGCCAAATTGAAATTTCTCGACTGAGCAATTGGCAGTATGACGAAATGACGCCTTTTGATGAGATTCGTCGAAAGTCATTGCGGATTTGTGCAGAGCAGATACAGCGAGCTGTACAAAAACAAAACTCAGGTCCTAGCTCTTCTGCCGCTTTGATGGCGAATAATTTTTTTCGTTTTGTGACTGCGCTAAGTGAACAAGGTGTCGATGCTGATCAACGCGAGTTGGCGATGCGAGATAACATAGTCGCACTTCGCTCACGTTTGCCAAAAAACACGAAAATCATTATTTGGGGCGCGACGGTGCACGCCCAAAAACTGCGCACGATCACGCAAACTAAAAACCTGGCAATGGACACAATAAAACTATCGGATCGAGATATGGCAGTCATAGGCTTTTCTGCTCTATCCGGCAGCCATGGTCGACCAAAAAAATCTCCCACTATCTTGGTTAGCGCTCCTGAGGATTCTTTGGAAGCCAAAATATTTGTAGGCGACAAGCTTAGCCAATTACGCTACGTCGATCATGATCAGCTTAAGAGCTTGGGTAGTGTCAGCGCGCGTGCGAAGAATCTGAGTTCGTTTGAGGTGAATAATTGGAGTCAACTACTCGACGGTTTGATCGTCTTGCGAGAGGAGCGCCCCCCAGAATACACCCGTGGTGCAAAGCCACGACAGCTTAAGCAATAGTAAGCAATAAATTCCTTCAACTTAGAATTTATCCCGCAACAAATATATATAGCGATCTGGTGTGTCTGACTCTACGAGTTGCGTGATGGAGAAGAGCGATGTTCGAGCGGAGATAGGAATCTGAACTGCGTGCGCATGCCTTATAATCACCCGCTTTTATACCTATTTGGGAGATGCTATGAGTGTTTCTTTTCGGTCTTTATTGAGCTTGCTGGTGCTGGGGATTTCTTTGTTTGTTCACGCCCAAGACAAGAATGATGATGGACCATTCGTACGTTATGTAGAACAAGGCGTTCAAGCGCAGTGGTATTGCCAAGGTCAAGTGATCCGTAAAGATTTTGCGCAAGTAGCTCACTTCACCTTACCTGCTGTGTGTGGGTTTTCTAAAGCGATACAAGTTCAATCCGAGAATTTCAATTTTCCAAGCATCGGTAAATACACTACCAATAAACTCGCCGCGATCAGTGATATTCACGGTCAATACGGCAGCATGAAGCAATTATTGCAGGCGCATGGGATCATCGATGGGCAACTTAATTGGTCGTATGGAGATGGGCATTTGGTGATTACAGGCGACGTACTTGATCGCGGCGATCAAGTGACCGAAGCCATGTGGTTACTGTATCTTCTGGATGCGCAAGCCAAGCAAGTCGGCGGTGCCGTACATCTATTATTGGGCAATCATGAGACCATGGTAATGGCCAATGATCTGCGTTACGTGCATCCTAAGTACCTCAAAATTGCGCAAGAATACGGTCAAACTTATCCTGAATTATTTAATCAAGACACTGTGCTTGGACGCTGGTTACGCAGTAAGCCGGTGCTTGTGCAAGTGAATGACAGCATGTTTATGCACGCTGGCTTACATCCTGATTATTTGAATTTAAATAGATCGGTCGCGGATGTTAATGAACAGTTTCGACTGTCCTTGGGCTTGCCTAAAGCCGAAGTGAAAAAAAATGATACGCTGGCATTTCTATACGGTAGTCTAGGTCCAATTTGGTATCGCGGTTATTTCAATGAGCCACAATTGCAGGAGGCGCAATTAGATAAAGTGCTTCAGTATATGCAGGTGAAACGCATCGTGGTAGGGCACACCACCATGAGCGGCGTGTACTCACATTATCAGGGAAAAGTGCTTGCTATCGATGGCGATATTAAATCGGGTAAGCAGGGCGAAATACTCTTGTACCAAAATGGGCAATGGCAGCGTGGCACGCTGCAAGGTGAAAGATTGAGTATTCCTGAGTTGAATTCGGCCAAGACTAAGGATATGAATGAGATAAAATTGAATGAGGGTAAATAAAGGGAGCGCATTTTGTGATAGCGAAATTTCGCTTAAGTTAAGACGTGGCAGAAATAATATTAATTTAGTATTGCTTCATGTTTCGTTAAGTAGTCTTAATCACGTATTTTTTGGTCAAATCCGCTAGTTCTTTAAACCAGCCGGTGCAAATTTGACATGCATAATCCAAAACTTCTTTCGTATCGTCTTTTCTTAGTGTCAACTTGTCTGTTGCCATGGCAAGCATAAACTCACCCGCCGCCGCACCAGCGGGGTCATTGTGATATTGCAACCACTTTAAAAGTAGTCTTTTCATGTCATGACTCATTTCAATGCTTACACTGTAATTCAACTCCGCCGGATAAGCGGCTCTTAGTATTGCAGCTTGAATCACAGGATCATTAAATCGCGTAAATGTCTCTGGGCAAATCAGAGCGTGTTGAAAGAGTCCTGTTTGAAGACTAGTTTCATCGTCTTTGGAGGTCGATATTCGAGATGCTTGGAGTAGCGTGGAAATTGATAAAAGCACAGCACCAGCATAATTATTTCCAGAAATTTTGTTGCTGCCTGTCCATAATAAAAATCCTGTAGATAGCGGTAATGGCAAATTTTGAGCGGATGGAAGGAATACTGATTGTTCTTCAAGGGTCTTAAATTCTTCCATTATAAGAGTCCTTTCAGATACTACTTTATTAGTCATCTTTTTTTTCTCCAATAGTTCGTTAAGCTCCTGAAGAAGATCGATTTCCTTTGTCCACTGCATCACCGTGTCCAATCGGCCAATTGGGAATGCGAAATGAAATTTAAACTCATAATTACTATCTGTGCTACTGACTGAGGCTATATCGCTTTTCAACTGAGTAAGGTGCTTTTGGGACTCTGGTAGCACTGCAAGTGCTAAGTATAAGCGTGGGCCTTTAGGTTGTTTGTGTCGCAATAAAGCACTAATCTGTTTGAAGACGAAGCCGTTACCTAAAATAGGCGCGACTATAATAATGCTACAAAACTTGAGGTCAATTTGCGGCGGCTTACTAGACTTAGTCAATTCGTCACTGCTGAGCTTAAATACGTTGGCGCTCGGTGTCAATTCCCTTAATACGTCTTCAGTGCGTTGCGCAAATTCTAACGCCGCTTGAGCGACATCCATGGCGGAAGTGCCACTCGCAGATGGATATACAATTGCTATAGGTGATGGAGAACTGTAGTTCCTTAACCAACTTTTCAAAAGAGAATCTTCGCCAGAATCTGATTTACAGGCCATATTGATAAGCTTATCTAGGTCAAAAGAAATTGACCATCGGGATTGAGCATCGAAACGGCCACGACCAATCTTCACAATACTCATTTTTGCAATTTCAGCTAATTTATTTTTTGTAGGTGTATCTAATGTTTTATAAACTAAGCGAACTCGTTTTGGCTTTGCAGGCTGATTGAGAAAACGCTCACCAACAATGCTTATCGTTTCTGTGCCAGGCGGAATGGTTGCAATGTCTGGATGAAATTCATCACGTAAACCATCCAGTGCAGGCCGTCCTTTTAACTTGCGAGGTATAGACGAAATACACTTTAAATGGCGCTCTTGATCGACATTTACATCTTTCTTGAGTTCTTCTAGCGATAGCATCGTCCAAATTTCCGCCTGAGCGCGACCAATTTTTTTTCTTACTTCTTCTGCTAAACCTCCCGAGGTTGAGGCGGATATAATCACGAAAGCAGGTCGACTAGGTGGAGACCACTTTTTCAAACCATCATATGACTTAAAGCTCTCAATACTATAATTACTTGAAATCGAGAAATTGTTTTGGTGAAGTTGACGAAGTTTTTCAGCGACAGGCCATATACTCATCGTATCTAGAAAAATACTAACGACACTACTACGGTTTTGTTTCGTTTCTTCATACCAATCATTAAATGGCTTGAGTAAACGTAAGGCAAGTAATTCAATACAAGTCGTTGATTGGAGAAGGACTTCTGTACGAATAAAATGACTCGAGAAGCGGGCAGAAAGTTTTTCAAAATATATCCCCAGCGGCGCTGGAATGATTACATCTGTTTCTTCGATTTGCAGAGCGATATGAGACCGGACAACGCCGTGAAATATCTCAGTCAAATCATCTGAAGTCTCTCTTCCGGGAATTTTTTGCAAACGCCCAGTAGTATCAAAACCACCTATTACGACAGCATTTTGATCACCATGTACATATAGGCGATCCAAACCAACGATTCGACCATGTGTGTTTTTTTCTTGGAACGGTCGCATGTGGTCAGCTCGTCCA
>JAIELM010000023.1 GCA_019752975.1 Undibacterium sp.
TGGTGAAACTGATTAATGATTTATTAGGTATCGGATTATATGGCGAAAAATTTGGCAAAGTCGCCTATACCGACAGCTTCATGGGGCCGATGAGTTTTGTACCCACCGTCATCAAACAAACACCAGAAGGCATACGCTTAGGCATCAATCTGCGCCGTCCACAGGGTAAAACTTCACAACAACTCAGCCAAGAAATTCATGCCGCTTTAGATACGTGGCAAAGCCAAGGCCTTACCTTAAAAGACCTCAAGGTCGAGCTAGATGATCCTTGGATACTGAAAGATGCCCCACAGATTCCCACGCTGCTCAGTGTGTTCTCGCATTTCACTGGCATCAAAAATGCCCAACCTGTCTCGGTCGGCGGCAGCACTAATTCACGTCTGTTCCCCAATGCTGTCAGCTTCGGCCCCTCTATGCCCAGCGCGGTCTACACTGGGCACTCAGAACATGAATTCATCTCACACAAACAATTGCTGTTGAACTTAAAAATGTACACCGCCGTGTTGGTAGAATTAGCGAAATGAAGACCAAGGCATGACTATTCAGCCGCTATGATAACTCATCAAAAAACGAAAACCCTTCAACGCCGAGACGCAGAGACGCAGAGAAATAGAGAAACACAGAGATTTTCTCCGGTTTTCTCAGCGCTTCGGCGCCTCGGCGTTGAGGGGCTTTCAATGAAGAATTACTATAGTATTTAATTCGGATTGGTATCAGGTTCGTCAACCTGCTAAGGAGACATGAAACTGCGCAGAGAATCAATGTGGTCTAAATCTAGGCTCTATTGATTCTATATTGATTCTCGTTTGATTCTCGTTTGATTACGCTAGTTTGATCAGGCGCTAGCTTACACCTTAGTACCTTTTGGACACCTGCACTTGTGTCTATTTTTGAGCTTGGGGAAAAGCTTAGTTTTGTTATTTCTTGAGTTGGGGGTCTAGTTTGCTACCCTCAAGGCCCAACAGAGAATACTGCCGAGACTTGATAATATCGGCAATCAGTTGTGCTTGTTTTTCTGTTTGTTGACGTTGTGTTTCTGATGGTAAATTCTGAAGAATCTGGTGTGGAATCGATTCACCACATTGTCCCATTGTTCCACATAATTCCAGGTAAGCTAGGCTATTTTTCTCGCAAGCGTAGCCTGATCTGCACATCGCGATTAGCATCACCTCCACTATGTGTTCACTGTCTTGTAACTTAGGATCGAGTAGGATACGGTATTGATTGTGTTTGCTCGCAAATTCCAACCAACTCCCCAAGCTACTACCAATCCAGAGCAGGGCATCACTTCCGTCACTCTCAAGCGAATTTAAAATAGCTTGACGAACTTTTTGAATCGAGTCTGCATTCGTTTCCTGTCTACTCAATTCAAGGCTTTCAGGATTAATCGGTGCAGGAGAATTATCTAATGAACTCCGCAAAGATTTGAGTTTGGCACGTAACTCATTTGGACTAGTCTGAAAAAATAATTTGCAACGTGTTTGTAATTCCCGACGAGATTCCCAAACGCTCAACTGATTGGCCTTCGATCCTATATCGCTATACTGCCAATTCATTACCACTGGCAAACAATAAGAAAGAGCGCGATGGGCTAAGAACTGCTCTTTCGGATTGGTAGCATCCTTACCTCGCCTGAAAAGTGCATAGAGTTCTTCCGCTGAGGCACTCCACAAAGATTTGGGAGTGCCGCTTTTCATATCAACATTTTTTTCCTGTGTTTCATGTGTAGGTGCATCAGAGTTCGATTTGATGCCCTGAACCTTGACTACGTTCGACTTCGTCGGGGATGTCAGGGATAAATCCGATTGCGTCTCTGTTGTCCAAGAAAAAAACAAGAATAAGCAGATACCAAGAGCACAAATACCAGCAATTAAAATAGTGGTTAATCTATATCGCGTTATTATGCTCATTTATAGTGTCCGTCATTTCCACCAGATCCTGTTGGAAGATCAATCGACACGTCTCCTGTATTAAGTTAATCCTAGAAACGGCAATTGACAGCGCAATTTTGCGTAAGTCCCAAGTGTTTGATTTCACATCGTCTTTGGAGGTAAATTCTGCTCACCATTTGCTTGAGTACGCAATGACATGATTGCACACCCCACAAAGTGAGCACACCTCTACGGTCTCAACAAAACCTGCAAACGCGTATTACGTTCAGCTATCAAGTCCTTGGCTAGAGTAATGCGGGCTTGAATTTTTTTGCTTGCGCCTTTAGCGTCGATGTCGGTGGTTTTATCCAACGCGGCTTGATACCAGCGCGCCCATACGTCGACGATGTGTGCTTGCTCGGTGGCGTCGGCACCTGCCTTGATGGCTTGCTGGCTTAAAATATATTCTTTTTGCAGGCGATCTAGGGCTGCGTATTCAGTCTCTTTGATTACTTGCAGCGCAGTCATTTCATCGCCTTGTGTCAGCGTATAGGCGGCCGCTAAGGCGCAGATGCCGACGTTGCGCATCTCTGCTTTGGAAACCATCTCTAGCCGATCGGCATCGGTATGATAAAACACATCGGTAAAGTGCCACATCAAGACGGCGGGAATATTCGCATCCAAGAAAGGTTGGTGGTCGCTGCCGCCCTCATAGGGATTACTATTCACTACCCAGCCGTTTTCTTTGCCTTGTTGGCGACAACGATTCAATAAAAAATCAGTAAAATAATTCGGTTTGAGTTGCGACTCTTTCAAAACAGAACCTCCCCATTCAGTATGCTTGTCCTCACCACGAGTCCAAATCGCTGAAGGGTCTGGCATTTTTTCAATCAAAAAACTACCCCCAGTTTTAGCGGTGTTTTCCCCTACCATATCCAAACTCATGCCCCATTTAATACCGCTACGGCGTTGTGGATCATCTTGAATATAACGTTTGGTAGAGATGATTTCGTCACCCCACAAAAACGTGATAGTGCGCTGCGGTGCAATTTTATTTTGCTGTACCAACTCAGCGGTTATGCGCGCCATCTCGGCTAAAGTACCGACGCCGGTGGCATTGTCGTTTGCCCCAGGCTCTTGCACATGAGCGCTAAACACAAAGCGTTCATCGGGCAATTGACTGCCGCGCACATTGGCGACTAGGGTTAATTCTTCCGCCTCATAAATCTTACTGTTGACGATCACGGTGACTTCCGTTTTTCCTTTGGCTAAGGCCGCTTTCAATTTTTCTTTAGCACGATATGAAAGCGCAATCGCCCACTTTTGACGATCAGCCCCAAGGTATTCAATACCTTGAAATTGGATAGAATTAACGTACGTGGTGGGCTGAGTGTAGGCAGGCATGGCATATGAAAGCACTCCAACGGCACCATGTCGTATAGCGCGAGCGTACAAAGCGCCGGCATTGTTTTCTGCAAATACGATTTTTCCTTTCAGATCTTTCGCGGTAAAATCAGCCTCACCCCCTTGACCTACATCGACCACTTCAGCGCTCACTCCACCGGGCGGGGTACTGGCTGAATTGACTGCCATCATATTGCGATTGGTCTGTGTGTTGAGCAGCACTTCGTCCTCACCAAGCAAACGCATACTTGCCGAAATCGGCTCCCACGTGGGCCGTTTCATCTTACGTGATTCAATTCTATAGGTGAGTGTGCCGTCGGCTTCACCTTGGCTTTCTTTTTTGTATCCGGCTTGTTGTAGAATTTTTTCGACATGATAAATACTCTCGTTAAATTGGGTATTACCCGCAATGCGCCAAGCTTTCTCAACGAAGGCAACCGTTTGGTAAGCATTCTCGGCCACGAACATAGCTCGTAGATTGGTGTAATAATCGTCTACGCGAATGCTACGCGCAGGATCGTTATTAAGCTTGCTTGAGAAGGACATAGCACCGGCGCTCAGCGCCCATGCTCCCAAAGTGAAAGTGAATCTAAGAATTTTATTCATAAATAATATAAGGCCTCGTTTTTTATCAGATTTTCGCAGCGTACATGAGACATAAATCATGGAGTATGGAGTATAAAGCGAAAGCATGTTCACCTACGCGAAATCCTCAAGTTGGAATTTGCATTTCTATTATTCAGGCAAGACATAGGCTTTTTTCTGAGATCCTTGCTGGGAATAATATAAACGTGAAACAATAGCGCTTGGTTGATCTAGCTTGATCTAGGGGATGATGGTGTTGGATTATTTTAATGCGTATATTAGTGCGCAGGTGAGCCTCATACTGGCTGCGCAGGTCTACCTAGCGTTGACTTTAATCGTGGTGGTATTTCAATTCGCTTTAGCTATCGGTATGCCATGGGGTGCGCTAGCGATGGCTGGTAAATTTCCTGGAAAATATCCCCTAAAAATGCGCCTCGCATGCCTGCCTATGATAGTACTTCTTGGTACTTGGGCACTCATCATCGCGAGTCGAGCAGCTTGGGTATATCCAGAAATAGCACGTTCTTTCCCTGCTTTGGTGTGGATAGTTCTGGGCTTGAATGTCCTAAGCTTCGTGATGAACCTGGCCACACCCAGTAAATGGGAGCGCATCATTTGGGCACCCATTACTTTCGGTTTGCTGTGTTGTAGTTTGCGGGTGACTCTCTCCTAAAATCTGAAACAAGATAAGCATAGCGATCGCTGCATAGATGATTTTATTGTGATCTTCAACAATGTCGTTATGAACCAATGACAATAAACTTAGCCCCTCAAAATAAGCTTCTAACACAATGAAAATTTTCACTTCCCTTTCCTTCGCAGCGCTCATACTAGGTAGTAGCCTCTTACTTACCTCCTGTGTTACCGCCGGTGCTCATCGTTCCTATGAAGTCACTGCAAAACCAGCACCCTTCTTCATTACTGAAGCACAGTTCGAAACCTTGTTCCCTCAACGCCTACCTTTCTATACCTATGCAAGTCTAGTAGAAGCGACCAAGGCTTACCCTGCATTTGGGAATACAGGCGATCAAGCGACCAGAAAACGGGAAGTCGCCGCCTTCCTCGCCAACGTCATGCATGAGTCTCATTATCTCCAAGCAATCAACGAACAGGACACCTCCGTACATGGGCACTATTGCAATGACCGAGAAGGTGTGCCCTGCGCTCCCGGTAAACAATATTTTGGACGCGGCCCAATTCAACTGAGTTGGAATTTCAACTACGCACTCGCGGGCCAGGCATTAGGGCTCGACCTATTGGGTGATCCGGATATGGTCTCACGCGAGCCTGCCGTCGCCTGGAAGACTGCGATTTGGTATTGGATGGAGATCAAAGGACCTGGGACTGTCCCAGCACATGATGCGATAGTAAATGGCTTGGGGTTCGGCGAAGTGGTACGTAGCATTAACGGGGTTTTAGAATGTTCAAAACCCATACAAAATATTGCTTATCAGCAGCAGCAACTTCGTATTCGTCACTACCTTAGCATCACCCAAATGCTCGATGTTACAGCAGCTATGCATACTCCGTGCTAGCGAAGCGAAACATGTTTCAATAAGACAGAGAAAATCGGAAAAACCCTCTGCGTTTCTCCGCGTCTTAGTGTTGAGGGTTCTTGTCTTTGCTTTTGACTTTCGCGACAATTTCTTTAGCATGCTCAACAAAGGATTCTAGGATAATAAATTACCAGTGACGCCTTATCTCGACTCCCGTATTTGCCTACCTACTTACCCCGACCATGCGACCAATCAAGGCGAACTTCGGGTGGCAAAGAAGTTTTTACGATGACATTTTTCAAGTTAATTTGACGTTCAACATCAAATACCGCATTCGTCACTTCATCGTTCATTCGCATCGCCTCTTCCGCGAATAAGGCTATCCAAGCATTTCTGCCACCATGTTTAGCGGCATACAAACATTGATCCGCGATATCCACCACTTGCTCCCAAGTGAATGCTTCCATCGAGCTTGGTATAAAGGGATAGGTCGATGAGCCTAGGGAGCAGGTTCTATGTACGATACTGCCATCTGCTAATACAAAGTCATGTGCTGCCATTTGCGCACGTATGCGTTCAGCCAACACTTCGGCTTCTTGATAATTAGCATGTCTCGCTATGATCAAAAATTCTTCCCCGCCCCAACGAATAATCGTGTCGGTATCGCGCACGGCTTTCTTCAGAATTTCTGTCGTTTGGATCAGCACAAGATCACCTGCTGCGTGACCATATTCATCATTAACGGATTTAAAGTGATCGATATCGACCATCATAAATATGATATCGATACTGAGCGAACCGCGGTTTATTTTTGTCACATCCAATTCTTGATACATACGATTAACCAGCGCAATATCTTCGCCTATGCAAAGCTTAAGGTAACGCCGATTTCGCAAACCCGTCAGGTGATCTGTAAAACTCTGCTCCTCTAACATTTTTTTTGAAAGTTCCAATTCACGGGTACGATCCAAAACCAATAATTCCAAAAGCTTGTTGGCGTTTTTTAAACGCCAAAGCCGCCAGCGAATCACCCCAAACGTGAACGCAAAAAATAGAAACGCATAAGAAAAATAAGCCCACCAAGTTTGAAACCATGCGGGCAAAACCAAGATCGGCAAGATCAAATCCTGATCCGTCCATACGCCGTTGCGGTTCGAACCACGTAAGTGCAAACGATACTCTCCCGGCGG
>JAIELM010000003.1 GCA_019752975.1 Undibacterium sp.
GTTGCGTCGTCGTCACGCCGCGCTGGGAAACCGAAAAAATGCACACTCGTAGCCGTCCAATCACCGTTTCTAGGATCATTTGTAAACTACACATAAGTGCACATAATCTAGGATTCTAGTAAAAAGTCAACACGCTCAGTAAGATAACTTTACCTTAACTCATATCGCTGAATGGACTTGTTGAGCTTATCCTATTAGGATAGCAGTAAATATCTGCTTGGTTGATGACACTTGCATGAAACGCCCGATTTCGTGAGTATCCTCCATCGAATAACAACAGGGTTGGCGACCTGACTGGAAAAAAACGGTGGACAGTCGATAGTCACAAAAATATACTAGCGATCCCTCGTTATTGCTGGGTTAGTTCGGAGTCAGAAACTAGTCGAGACCACCGCATCGTAGCTAGGTTTTTGTAACGAACCAATAAATATGGATATCTATGGCTACCAATCGACCTCCCCTACGCCGTATTTTGGGTCAATTTATTTTCGGCGTGCTGAGTGGATTTATCGCAAGCACTGTGTTGGCACAGAGTGGTCAGTATCAATTGCCTGCGCCCGAATTGCAAGCCTTGGTGGATGCGCCTAGGGGGCCGGAATTTCGCTTAGGCCCCCTAAATAAGACCGGGCTTTTGATCAGCGTTCCTCGCTTACCCTCTATTGCCGAGGTGACCCAAGATGAACTCAAATTGGCTGGCTTGCGTATCGACGCCAAACATCGGGCAGCCAGCCGCACCAGTTTTAGTGATGGTCTGGCGCTGTTAGATATCGGCAGTGGCAAAACCCGTAAAGTCAATGGCTTGCCAAAAAACCTTAGGATCGCTGATATCTTATGGTCGGCAGACGAACATTACATCGCCTTTAGCCTTTGGACCGATAAGTCGGTCGAGTTATGGTTACTTGACGTAGAACAAGCTAGTAGTCGGCGATTAATTACGGAGAAACTCAATGCCGTTGCTGGCGCAGGATTTTCTTGGTTGAAAGGTTCTAATCAACTCTTGGTGCGTCTATTACCCCGCAAGCAGGCGCCTCCTCCACGAGAGAGTTTTATTCCAGGTGGACCCAATACCCAAGAAACTAAGGGAGAATTGAAGGGAGACAATAAGACTGACAATAAAGTCGCAAAATTTGGCCAAAGTCGCACCTTTACCGATTTACTAAAAACCGTTCACGATGCCGAGATGCTGAGCTGGGCATTGCAAACTCAACTAGCAGTGGTCAACTTGGAAGGTGAGGTGCGGCGATTCGGGCCTGTGATGACTCTATTGAAGGTGCAGGCTTCACCAGATGGTCAGTGGATATTAAGCACTCAAGTGAAACGTCCTTACTCTTATCAATTACCCTTAGAGCGGTTTGGACAATTGCTAGAAGTGTGGAGCGTGGCAGGGAAAAAACTTAAAACCGTCGCTGACGTGGCAATGCGAGAACGTCTGACGAATACCAACGACACCGTGACCGCAGGGCCACGCAATTTTGCTTGGCGCAATGACCAAGCCGCCACGTTAACTTGGTTAGAAGCGCAGGGAAGTAGTGAGCTTGACCCGAATCACAAAGTGCGCGATATCTTGATGCAGCAAGGAGTTCCTTTTGCGAGTCCAGCGCAAAAATTAATGGAAATGACCGGACGGTTTCAGGCGGTCTACTGGTGTAATGATGATCTTGCCCTAGTCAGCGAAGTGTCTGGCAAAGTACGTGAGACTCGTACTTGGCGTATCCAACCGAATTCCCCTTTCCATAAACCAGAACTCTTGTTTAGTCATAAGACCGAAGATCAATATGCGCAGTTGGGAACACCCTTGACCGAACCTAATCGTTATGGTCGCGCCATTTTGCGACTGAGTGCGGATGGGCAAGCGTTCTTTTTAAGCGGTCTTGGAGCCAGTGCAGAAGGAGACCGTCCCTTCTTGGATAAATTTCATATTGCCAGCGAAAAAATCACCCGCTTATGGCGTTCTAGAGCGCCGTATTATGAAGAAGTTTTGGGTCTATTTGATGAGCAAACGCAGCAAATTATCACTAGCCGCGAATCCTTAGATGAACGCCCCAATCTTTTTTTACGCAGCTTAAATCCTATTGGCAGCATCCCGCCGCTACGGCAATTGACTGCTTATCCTCATCCCACGCCGCAATTACGTGGCGTACAGAAGCGACAAATCCACTACGAACGTAGTGATGGCGTTAGCCTGTCCGCTACTTTATATCTTCCTCCAAATTACGAGCCCAAGCGAGATGGGCCGCGCCCCATGCTGATGTGGGCGTATCCTAAAGAATTCAAAACCACAGAAGCAGCCAGCCAAGTCACTGGTTCTGCCTATAAATTCAATCGTATTAACGTCCAAGGGCCACAGGTTATGTTGGCACGTGGTTTTACTGTGTTAGATAGCCTTGCCATGCCAGTCGTCGGCGAAGGGCGCAAAGAACCTAACGATAGCTTCATTGTTCAAATCAAAATGAACGCCGAGGCAGCGGTGGAAGAAGTGGTGAAAATGGGCGTGGCTGATCGACAGAGAATTGCCATAGGTGGACATAGTTATGGCGCTTTTATGACGGCCAATTTACTCGCCCATACCAACTTGTTTAGAGCAGGAATCGCCCGTTCAGGAGCCTATAATCGCAGCTTGACGCCCTTCGGTTTTCAAACAGAAGAGCGCAATTATTGGGAAGCGATGGATACCTATCAAGAAATGTCTCCATTTAATTATGCCGACGAAATTGATGCACCTTTACTTTTAATTCACGGGGATGAAGATAATAATCCCGGTACTTTCCCATTACAAAGCGAGCGTATGTACCAAGCCTTGCAAGGCCTAGGTAGTCCGGCTAGGTTAGTGATGTTACCGCAGGAAAGTCATATTTACCGTGCGCGTGAATCGATCATGCATATGTTATGGGAGCAGGATCAGTGGTTGGCGCGATATGTGAAAAATGTCAAGCAGGGGGCAAAGTAAGTAGCCGTTTTTTTCTGAAGGTTAACTTGGTGTAAACCGACATTTTCAATTATGATGGGATATCCGATTGGGTTTCCTAAAGACTTTTACCTTCATTATGTTAACAGCCTATATCCTCGATAATCAAAGTGTCGCCCGTGGTCTGCTCGGCACTGTGTTGACCACAGGTGGTCATGAGGTCGTGGGAGATGGTAATCATAGCCCAAGTAATTATGCGCGTATGCTTAAATTACAACCACAAATTATTTGTGTGGATATCGGTGAAACGGATAAGGATGGGTTGCAGATTCTCGATACCTTGCGTAGCCAATTACCGAAGTCGCTGATATTTTTGGTTTCTTCGAGTATGAGTGCCGAATTGATACAGGCAGCGCAAAGTCGAGGCGTGACTGGTTTTATTGTTAAGCCCTTTAATGCGGTGGCTGTGCTTACTGCCATCCGCAACTCCATCATCAAGATTGCTACCCAAAGTCGGGTCAAGCACGACGATGTTAGTTCTCGCGATACCGCTGGATAGTCTTAGATTTTCATCCCAATTTAATGAGGTTTGATCCCTCGTAGATGCTCGTTTATCGCCTCCCTACCTAAATTCGTCACTTCCAATTACAGTGATGTCTTCAACAAGGAGATGTTATGGACAGCATATCAGAACAAGCACTGCCATCGGATGTCGCAGTACGTAGTGATACGTGGCTCAATCGATATCGTAACTACCCAGTGTTTTCGCGTACTTGGTTCCGTTACCGAGTGATGGCTTTTGGTAGCTTGTTTTTGTTGGCTTGGTTGTTTTTAGTTGCGGTTGTCGCACTTACTAGTGGCAAGTGGACGAAATTTTTTTCCTTGTCTACGCCTATCCTTCTATTTGCGTTTTGCATCATTACGATAGGACAGAGTTTGACGGTTTGGATACGTCAAAGAAATTATGCATTTAAGAAAGAAGTCATTTGTATTTCACTGGCTTTACTGTTTGGTATGGGGGCGAGTTTTGCTTTATCGGAGGGCGCCTCCTATGGTATTAATTTGACCGTCTACGGAGACCCCAACCATAAGTTTTTTTCAGATAAAAATAGCGAAAAAAGTACTTCGGTATCTTCAGAAAAAAACCTAACGCCCAGTTCTTCTCCCAGCGAAAAACGGGATACGGTAACTGAGCCGAGTAAATTGATGTTAGTTATTATTGGTATGATTCCTATGCTCGTGGTCGGCTTGTATCTGGGAAGCGGGTTTGACCTATGGTATTTTTTACGTCAGCGCAAACGTTTAGCTGAATCGCTACTTCAACAAGAACTCACTCAAGCAAAAGAAGCAAGGCGTGAAGCCGAGTTGCGACTATCTGTCTTAGTTGCTCAAGTTGAGCCCCATTTTCTGTTCAATACTTTGGCTGGAGTGCGCTCGGCGATTTTGAGCGAGCCGCTGCGTGCGACCGCGATTGTAGATCACTTGGTCGATTATTTACGCTCTACCATTCCGCAAATACGTGGTGACGGTGCTACTGATCAAGGGCGACTGGCAAAGCAATTAGAAGCAGCCAGAGCCTACCTAGGCTTGATGCAGGCGCGAATTCCTCGCCTTAGTTTTAGCGTAGAGTCAGAATTAAAAGATGCGGCCTTTCCACCCTTAATGTTGATTTCTTTAGTTGAAAACGCGATTAAACATGGGGTAGAACCCAAAATTGGGGCGGTCAACGTCACGGTAAAGGCGCGCTATTTTGAACAAGATGATCAAGAAATATTAGAAGTAGCAGTGTTCGACAATGGCGTGGGTTTTGGCGCTACCAATGCGGGCTCTGGTATAGGTCTGGCGAATATTCGTGAGCGTTTAGAGGCAATGTACGGATCAAATGCAAGTTTGACGCTCAAGGCGCGACCAGAAGGTGGTGTGATCGCCTGTATTCAACTTCCGCTAGCGAGTTAATTACTCAGTCACCCAGTCACCAAATCAGGAGAAAAATATGATTACTGCGATCATCGCTGACGACGAAGATTTACCGCGCAAAGAATTACGTCGTCTATTAGCCCAGTACTGGCCAGAACTACACATCGTTGCTGAATCTGAGCATGGTGCCGATGCGCTAGAGGCGATACATCAACATCGACCCGATATCGCTTTCTTGGATATTCGTATGCCTGGTATGACCGGTTTGGATGTGGCTAACGCCGCCAAAGGAAGCTGTCATGTGGTGTTTACTACGGCTTACGACAATCATGCACTAGAAGCTTTTGCTGCGGGTGCGATTGATTACCTGTTAAAACCTATCGCTAAAGAGCGTTTGATTGACGCCATTGGTCGATTAAAAACGCGACTGGAACAAAAAACGGTACCGAGTGATCTGAGCGACCTAATGCAGCAGCTCGACCAACGCTTACGTCCTCAAACGGTGGAACGATTGCGCTGGATTAGTGCGAGTGTTGGTGACACCATCAAGATGTTCCCAATCGAAAAAATCCTATTTTTTACTTCGGATGAAAAATATACCCGGGTGGTCTGTAGTGACGATGAAGCCCACGTGAGAAAGCCGCTAAAGGAAATTATTGATGGCTTGGATCCTGAGGTGTTTTGGCAAATTCACCGCAGTATTGTAGTGCGTTTTGATGCGATAGCCAAAGCACATAGGGACGAATTAGGTAAGGTCAGTATCGAACTACGTGGAAGTAAAGAAATTCTCAAAGTCTCCCAAGCTTATGCTTGGCGTTTTAAACCTATGTAGGAATTAGGCAAAACAGACGCTAATCAGCGTAAATTTGCGTTAGTCCTACTATCTAGAATCTAGAGGAAGTATAGAAATGAAAAGTATGCGATTTTTTTTAGCAGTGTGTGCCAACATATTGGTGAGTTGCGCCAGTTTTGCCGACACCCCCGATCCATTATGGGTCAAGGCCATCGCCAATATTAAGTCATCGAAGGGATGGGCAGCCAAACAGGTAGAACTGGTGATGGATGTGCAAAAGGACGATGAAAAAAAACATAAAGTGATCACCCAACAATTAACCGGTTGGGAGAAAGATCAACCAGTGTATACCGTGGTGAGTGTGGTGCCAGCATTAAGAGATCCGGCAAACCCACCCAAGGTCCCCGACATACTGTCATTATTTACCAAGGTATTAGATAAGATTTATGTTGATGATGCAGCCGTTAAGCGTAGCGATGGTGTCAAGCTCAATGGTAAGACGCTCAGCCTATTTGAAATCAACGAAGGGTCTTTACAAAAAGTGGTGATGAAAATATGGGTTAATAGTGAGACGGGGTTGGTGCATCAGCAGCAACTCAATGTGTATATGCCGCTCACAGTCGAGGCAAACGTTCAGATGACTTATGACGTGGAAAACCAGGGGAAAAATTTCCTTACCAGTAGCGAGACGCAGATGGAAATTTTAACCCCGTTTAAGAAAGCAAAGGGGAGTATTAAGACGACCTACACTCAATGGACGGTGGCCGGTAGTAAATAGAATGAGGACTTACGCAAAACAGACGCTGGCGTTGTTGCTATCGCCTGGGCGTACTTAATACCAATTCTAACTAAATAGTACGATAATTTTTAGATTTTGAACGTGGGTTGAAATACGAAAACCCTTCAACGCCG
>JAIELM010000255.1 GCA_019752975.1 Undibacterium sp.
ACGCTGGCGTTGTTGCTATCGCCGTTTGCTAAACTAAGGTACTAAAGTACTGCCTTCGGCTCTGCGCCCCCGATTCAAGCATTCGAGGGCAGGTTCTAGCCAGCGCAATTTTGCGTAAGTCCTATAAAGGTGAGATATTACTGTGCAGCATAACGTTTTTCAATGCGTTAGGTTGACCGAGTGCTGACTTATTACACGAATAGCACAAGAAATACCTGCTTAACTTAATGATCGAACTATGGTTTTTGCTCTACACTGACAAAAATTCTTCGTGTTTTCCTCGTGTTTTCCTCATATTTAATTGGTGACTAAATGCCACTGCGTACCTTGATTTTATTGATCGCTAGCCTAGGTTTGATGACAGCCTGTGATCGCTTGGGCATCCCCGATCCAGCGCGAGATGCCGCTATAAAAGAAGCAGATGCGCGCGCCACGGGCAGCGCCTGCCGCCACGCAGGACGAGCGATAGAAGATTGTTACTCCTTGAATCCAGACGCTGGGCGAGCCGCCGTGTATGCTGGCTGGAAGGACATGAACGATTACATGCGAGAAAATAAAATTGAGGAGGTTAAGCCTAGTGCAATAATTGCTAATCCGGCTACGGCCAGTAGCCTAAGCAACGGGGAGAGTGAAGTGGCGACAGCGAGTTCGTCGGCTTCAGCATCCGCGTCAGCAACAGGCAAGGCTAGCGGACATTAAGCATCAGCAACAAAAAACGCTAGGATAACCCTATTGGTGCTACACCGCAGCGATGGGTAAAGTAAACCAGAAGGTACTCCCTTTTCCAACCTCGCTCTCAAAACCTAGTTCACCTCCCATTTTTTCGGCAAAAGACTTCGCGATATTCAGTCCCAGGCCTGTGCCGCCTTGTTGTCGCGTATCGGAGCCATCCGCTTGCGCAAATTTGGTGAAAATACGACTCCTAAATTCGAGTGGAATGCCGGGACCATGATCTTCGACTTCTACTCTCGCCATTTGCCCGTGATCTGTAACACGAATTCGTACATCCTCACCACGCGGTGAAAACTTGGCTGCATTCGACAGCAAATTGGCCAACACTTGCATCACCCTATCACTATCACCAATCGCGAACAAGGCTGATTCTGGCGCATCTAAGCTATAGCGTACTCCATATTCGGCGGCAAAATTCGCATTGGCTTCCATCGAATGCCGAGTGATCATCACTAGATCAAAGCGCACACTTTTAAATGGCATCTTGCCAGAAGCAAGTTTTTCCATATCCAACAAATCATTGACCAAAGTACCTAATCTTTGACTGTTTCTATGGGCGATTTTAATCAGGTGCATCAACTTAGGTGTGAGCTCGCCGGCGGCACCGCTTTCCAGCAAACCTAAGGCACCACGAATCGACGTCAGTGGCGTACGCAATTCGTGGCTGACCACAGAAATGAACTCCGCTTTTACCTGATCGGCTTTCTTTTGCTCGGTCAGATCGAGTACAAATCCCACCCATTCAAAGGATGATCCTTCGAGGCGTGCCAGCCCCACCATGACTGGAACCTTAGTACCGTCATGCTTGGTCAGTTCAGACTGAAACGGAGCCGCTTGGCCAAATTCTTGTAACTCAAGGATCGCCTCTTGATGCGCCTTGAAATAGGTGCTGGAGGTAAATTTGAGCCACTCTACTTGATCACCAATAATTTCCTCGCGTCGCACTCCCAACAGCGCCAGAAATACATCGTTTGCCACCGTCAGATGGCCACTCATATCGCCTTGAAAAATACCGATAATGCTGGAATTAATGAGACGTTGCAAACGTGATTCGCTGAGCTCTAAGGCATCCAGCATTTGGGTTTTTTCAGTCACTGCTTGTTCAGCTACCGTCAAGGCATCGACCAAGTCATTTTCTACCTGCTTCATGGCAGAAATGTCGCGTACACTAAACACCCGGCCGACCACATGATCGCGCAAAAATTCAGGTTTAGAAATACAAACAAAGTGCCTTCCATCAAGCAACTCTAAGGTATTCTCGGTTTCCGATTCCGGTTCGTTTTTAACGCGTTCAAGGACTTCGGCAAATGCTGCTGGATGCCGTAAACATGCGAGCAATTGACGCATCAATTCCCCTTCACGTTTGGCAACGATGGTCTCGTCGGTCAGGCTCCACATGGCGGTGAAGCGTCGATTTAAATTGATGACTACCCCCTGTAAATCGACACTTAAAACACCTTCAGCCGTGGCTTCCAAAGAACTCTGCAATTGCGAAGCCAAGTGCACTTGGTCGCTCATTATCCGACGGCGATGAGTTAAGTCTTCTGCTTGTATGATCCAATATCGTTGCTCATTTTCGGTGTAACCATAAACCTTCTTTTCTATCGGCACTGCTTCGCCGCGATGAGTAAGCCATTCGCTTTCGGTAATGCGTGCAGTGGTCAACTCTGAGAGTTCATTTAACTCTTCCCAAAAAAAAATGTCCTGTAAAGCACATTCGACAGAAAACAGTGGTTGACCGAGTAGCTCTTCACGCTGACAGCCTATCATTTCACAGGTGCGGAGATTGACTTCTAATAAGATAAGCTCAGGGGCGGACACCACCATAATGGCATCTTTTGCGTGCTGCAAAATATGCCGCAAAATTCCTTGTGCAAGTGGACGATGCGCGCTAGACATTCAATCTTCCTTGTCGATGCCAATGAGCTAGAAATTCGGTTTGCCACCAGCCGCGGCATTTTTTGGCTTTGAATCAAAATAGTAGTTGACCCGCTTACGCGGATTGAGATAATCAAATATCGCCCTTGGTAGAACCCCGGGGCGCATGCTGGCTGTGATAGCTAAATCACTGCTTTCCTCCGCCAAATCAAGAATAATCGCATCTTCTTTAGGGATATCCGCGTCATACACCAAAACACGCGGTCGTAGAGGTTTGCCGACATTGCAGTTCATGACAATACCAATAGCCTCGTTAGACAACCTCACTAAAGTGCCAGGAGGATAAACACCTAGACTTTTAATCATAGTCGCCATTACTTTAGGATCTAGCTGCGCCCTTCGATGTGCATACATGGTCGACAAAGCCTCATGCGGAGTCAAAGACTGACTAGGATCATTGTGATTACACAAGTTGTCATACACATTGGCAATGGTCACAATCCGAGTCGGCATACGTATTGCCTCGGATTTCAGATGGGAGGGATAACCGCTGCCATCGAGCATCTCATGATGGCTAGCGATCACCTCTAATACCACTGGTGACAGCAAGGCCTTCTTGCCGATATCGTGGCCATATTGGGTGTGCATTTCAAAAAAATTCTGCTCCGCCTTACTCAATGGGGTGGTCTTATTGACGATGTTATCTGGTACGTTGACCTTACCTAAATCGTGGAACAGTGCTGCCATTCCTACCGACTTTACTTGTGCCGGAGTACATTGCATTTCATGTGCCAGCATCATCGCCAGCACCGAGACATTCAGTGCATGAAAATATAAATCGTCATTCGCGCCCGTCTGCTGTATCAGGTGCATCACGGTGTCGCTAGAATCAATAAAGATCTCGGCTATGCTATCGACTAATTTTCCCGCTTCCTTAATAGTCGCTTCGGGCTGTGAAAAAATCGTCTTCCCTATCCCCTTCACAACCGAGGCAGCATGTACGAATTTCTCTTCGCAACGCGCCAATTCATCTCGTTGCTGTGTTAATTTTTCAAAGCGTGCACGCTTGGCAGCAACGATACTGTCAAACACCTTAATCCCGGCATTCGACTCCGCGGTGATCGACTGTTTTACTTCAACTGGCTGTACCGCTTTGGTATTGCCGCTAATAGCACCCAAATCTGATTTAGAAGGGAAATAACGAATATGCTTAAGCTTTAACGCAAGCAAATCATCCAATTGTTTTTGATTGGTAATTTTAAACGCATTCATAGAAAACGAATGTTCAAACCAACTCAGGTCGAGCTTGATAAACATCCCTATTCTAACTTGCTCAATAGCAATTAATTGCGACTCATCCGACATGGTTTTACCGTGTACGCTAATAGGACTATTGGATTGAATACGACGTCCCTCGACGATAGCATAAGAGTTTCCAAATTGCAAAATTTGCGCGCGAGGCTGTCTGTTTTGCGCCCGCGTTCTAAGTCAGAACTTGCACAAAATTACATTGATTATATGGCGAGACTAAGACAGTACTTTGATATGGCGAAGCCAATGCAACAACGCCAGCGTCAGCCATATTAGGGATTAAACTTACAAATTGATTAGGATAGTGTTGTATTTCTGCACGAAGCAAGCAGAAAAACAGTGCACAAAAATCCAGTTAATTTATATGTTTTTATAAGAAACATCCACAAAATAAACATGGGTCAATATGCTAAAAATATCAAATATTATTCCGATAAATCGAACCTTCCACACTAATGTTTTGAATATTCCATATAGCTTTAAGAAAAATCGCTCTAAAAACGTCGATAGAAGGTTTTCCAAAGAAAACATTTGACTGAAATGAGCAATAAAACATCATCGTGAAAATTGACAATATTAAACAAAAAATGTTCTCATGCTGAAGCAGGTTTTTCCGGTAACTATGATCGCAATGGTAGATTTGACTTGTTGTGCGTAATTCGCTATACAAGAATATAAAAAGGTAATCATAGAAGCAGAAATTTGCGGGGGCGGAAGAGGCAAGTTTTTTTGGTCGATCTTTCATGAAGCGTGGCGTAACAAACTCTTAGCATCACCAGTTATGCGTCTCAGTTCATCATAATTTAAAAGGTAATTACATGTCAAAAAGAAATATTGTTTTTAAAAAAAATGTCGTAGCGCATGCCTTAGTGCTTGCGTTCGGTGTTGGTGCGTTGACAGTAGGTGTAACACCTGCGGTAATGGCGCAGTCAAGTGCTTCGGGTACTATTTTTGGTCAAGCTCCAGCTGGTTCCACAGTGGTGATCAACAATCCAGATACCAATGCTAAACGTACCGTAACACCCGATGCAGCTGGTAAGTATGTAGCCACGGCCATGCCTATCGGTCGTTACAATGTCACTGTAATGCGTGATGGTAAGGCCATGGGAACTTCACAAGTTGAAGTTTTTGCAGGTCAAGGTTCGGACGCAACATTGACATCAAATGTGCAAGCAGTCGAAGTTACTGCGCGTCGCACCAAGATTGATATTTCTAATACGAACAATGGCGCAACTTTTTCCGCTAAAGAATTAGCCGCATTGCCAGTGAATAAGAGTGTTTCCGCGATTGTTCAACTCGCGCCTAATACAACACGTGGAGACTCACGCTACGCTGCTGGTGAAAGTTTTGGTGGTGGTTCACCTTCAGAAAATGCCTACTACATCAACGGTTTCCCCGTCACTAATCCTTTGACACAATTGGGCGCATCAGAATTGCCATTCGGTTCTATTGCTCAAGCACAGGTGTTGACTGGTGGATTCGGCGCAGAGTTTGGTCGTTCTGTTGGTGGCGTGGTTAATATCACGACAAAAAGCGGTACCAATAAATGGGAATTTGGCGCTACAAGCACAATCCGCACAAAAGGAATGAGCGCTACTCCTAAGAGTGGATATTATGCTGTTACTGGCGATACATTGAATAAGCTAACCGACGGTAAGCTCCGCGTAGACCGTAAAGACAATACCAGCGATAGTACTTTGCTCGGGGCGTATGTAGGTGGCCCGTTGATTAAAGATACTTTGTTTATGTTTTTGTCCCTAGAGCAAACCCGCACAAATACGGCAGGCGCCAACGCTGCATTTGATGGTACCACTAAGACTTCTACGACTGGTTGGTTGGAAAACAGCAATACCCAAAATCGCGCCTTAGTCAAACTAGATTGGAACATCAATGACGATCACCGCTTGGAGTTGACCACAGTTGGTGATGATTCTAAATCTAAACAAAAAACTTACGGCTACACATTTTTAGATTCAACAGGAGCGCCAGTTTATAAACGTAATAACGTCCTTGCTTTAGATGCTGAGTATAAAAATGACTCAGGTAACTCGCCAACAGTAGGATCGAATTTTACTGCATTACGCTATGTTGGCAACTTGACTAACGACTTGACTTTGACTGTTGCCACAGGAAAAAGTAAATCAAAACACGTTCAATCCTTCATCGTCAGTGGAAATGCTAATTTACCTTCGACAAGCATAGGTGCCAACGGATCGGCTCCAGGTGTCATTTACCCAGCCAATCAAAATCCTTTGAACTTCAACATCAGCCCCACCGGTGCTGAAGATGAGGTCAAGTCTTCTCGTATCGATCTTGAGTATAAATTAGGCTCTCATACAATTCGTGGCGGTTTGGATGTCAATAAGTTATCCTCAGCAAATGCGGGACAACTGACACCAGGTGGCTCTACCTATACCTACTTGTTTTCAAAAACACCAAACGTTCCAACAGATTTGGGCGATGGTCATCTCTATTTGCTGGCAGGTAAAGGTGGGTTTGCTCCACAGGGTTATTATGTTCAAAAAGGCGTATTTTCAACATCCACAGCTGCGGCGTCGGATCAATCCGCAAAGTACTTAGAAGACAAGTATCAAGTAACTA
>JAIELM010000150.1 GCA_019752975.1 Undibacterium sp.
GACGACGGCCTCAGCACTTCAGTGTTAACTCAGGTGAACCGCTGGGATAATCCAGTGGCACGTCTGACCATCCGTCGCGTGCAGTAAGTATTTGACGGTTCCTACCTCCAGCAAAAACCAGTGATTCTCGTTTTTGCTGGATGGGCGAGGACATCAAACAAAAAATCCAGCTAAATAATTGTAATGAACTCGTGATCAATCCGACTGATGAGGATATTAACGTTGCGCTTACAGCATAGGTCGGTTAAGCCGTGTTGCCTACAAAACATTGCCTAAGCGCCTTGCTTTAGCTGAGGGCGCAGCAACAACGCTGGTGCGGTTTCGCGACAATCCTATTATCGAAGGAAAATGATGATTGATGACCTTTCAGGACCTAGGCTGCTATTGATCGAAGATGAGCAAGACATTGCAAAGTTGGTCATGATGCACCTCAGCCAATTGCCCGCTGAGATAGTCCATGCCAGCGATGGTCGCGCCGGATTGAAGATGGCTTTGGCACAGCCATGGGACGCCATCATTCTCGATCTTGGTTTGCCGGGTCTACATGGTCTGGATGTCTGTCGCGGTGTGCGAGCGCAGATACCCAATGTGCCTATTTTAATTTTGAGTGCTAAGGGTAGTGAACTTGACCGTGTTTTAGGTTTGGAGTTGGGTGCCGATGATTACTTGACCAAGCCTTTTAGCGTGCTTGAATTGCAGGCACGAATCAAGGCTCTGCTTAGGCGCAGCCAAGCGAAGATAGAAGTGGCGGTCAAGCAGGAACAGATAGAATTTTCCGATCTGCGGATTAACATTGTTCAACGACGAAGTTGGATATCCCACAAAGAAATCATGCTCACAGCGCGCGAGTTTGACTTGCTCTGGTTTTTTGCTAAGCATCCGGGGCAAGCGTTCAGCCGTGGTGAGTTGCTCGAACATGTCTGGGGCTATGGCCACGATGGCTATGAACACACCGTCAATAGCCACATCAATCGCTTACGAGCCAAGCTGGACGAAGCCTCTGGTTTAGCCCGATTTATCCACACTGTGTGGGGTATCGGTTATCGTTTTGAGGCTAGCGCATGAGTACCGTTTTACACCAACTGAAGCGCCTGCAACAGTTGTCGCGCCGCTTTTATATTCGCCTTACTGTTCTGGTACTTGGCTTACTGATTATAAGCAATGTGGCGCTGGTATTCATCGGTCAATACTACGGTCGCCAAGCCGCACGGGAGACCATGCAGTCACTGCATTTGGGTATGGCTAAATACATACTCACGCATCTATCTGCACCGCTCATTGGAGTTGATGGCGCGATCAACCGCAAACCGATGCAAGATTTAATGATGCATGTAATGGCCATCAATCCGGCGGTAGAGGTGTACCTACTCGATGAAAACGGTCACATTTTAGGACACCTATTAGACGGCATGCCACCCGATGCGCTATTGGGCGACAGCGTTGACTTGAATGCAGTAAGTGCTTTGCTGCATGACACCGGGCGACCTACGCGTTTGCCAGTGCTGGGCTACGACCCGCGCCGACAGACGCTGAGCAATATTGTCTCGGTGGCGGCGATCCATGCACCAGCATCCGACAAGGTGATCGGTTATCTTTATATCGTTTTGGATGGTCAGGCAAAACAAAATCTCAGTGCCACCATACTCTCGTCAGTCGCCTTGCAAGAATTGTGGATAGGGATGACGATCTCGACCGTGCTTGTGAGTGTGTTTTTATTTTTATTACTGTCAAAACTGACCCAGCCCTTGAATCGCTTAAGTAACGAAGTCAAACGCTGGCGTCTAGAAGAAAAAGATGAGGATCAGGACGGTATAGAACACAAACCCGTGGAGCAAGACGAAATCAAAGTCTTGTCACATGCAATCTACGCGCTCAAGGTAAGGGTGGCAGAGCAGTTCGGACGAATTGAGGAAAGCGATCAAATGCGGCGCGAATTGGTGAGTAATATTTCTCACGATTTACGCACTCCGCTCGCTAGCATACAGGGCTATGTAGAAACTGTACTCATCAAAGGTGAAGCCTTACTTCCAGAACAGCGAGCCGATTACTTGCACGTGGCACTGCGCCATATCAAGCTGCTGGAAAAACGGGTGTTGGAATTGTTTGAATTATCAAAACTCGACTCAGGCCGAATGCTACCTAAACAAGAACCGTTTTGCATGGCCGAGCTTTTACACGATGTCGTTCAGGGCTATCAACTGCAAGCAGAACGCGCAAAAATTCGCCTCAGCCTAGACGCCAATAGCCATGTCCACGTGTTAGCAGATATCGCCTTAATTGAGCGTGTGCTGCAAAATCTGATTGAAAACGCACTGCGTTATACGCCAGAAAACGGCAGCATTTCCCTGAGTCTCAACGCCAGCGAACAACAGGTTTTTGTCAGTGTTAGCGACACCGGTGTAGGCATTGCGCACGAGCACCTACCGTTTATTTTTGAACGCTATTGGCGTGCTTCACCGACCGATACGCAAAACGCGACCGGATCCGGCTTGGGTCTGGCCATCGTCAAACGTATTCTGGAATTACATGGTGCGGCAATACGGGTGCATTCCGAACGCCACTTGGGAACGCAGTTTTCATTTGATCTGCCTAAATTTGTTTAAAAAAATCGCTGTTAGCAAGCCATCACATCTGCCATGAAAATTTTCCAAACAATTCATTTTGTACTCGCCTAGGAGTCAATCCTGGGGTCTCGTATTTGCTTCTAGTCCATCCTAAATAAGTGGCCGTTCCCAGTCCCGCCATATGGGTGTAGACAAAAGAATTGACATTGCGTGTGCTTTGCGCAGCGACCACGGCTTGATACAGCGCGGGGTTGCGAGTGGTGCTGGCGTTTTGTAAAATCATGCGCAGAGTGTCTTTGCCGCTGAAATGGAAAATACCATTAATCTGTAATGCGTTTTCTGTATAGGCGCGCTCACGTCCGGCGTTTTGTTGACTGTCTATCCAACTAGTGACTACATTCGCTTCCAATTCCAATCTATCCCAAGGTCTTAGTTTTGTGTTGAACGTATATGAGCCACCGCGACCTAGACGATTAGAGGTGATGTCGATACTGTCGCCATAGTTAACATCAAGAGACAAGCGTGCGATTTGTTTGCTAGGACTTAGACCAAAACCTGTCGAGAATCTTGTAGTCGAAAAAACGCTGCCATTTTCATCGATACGGCTTTTATTACTGGGATTTAGGTTGAAATAAATTTGACTGTCTAAAGGCCCCGCAACTCTGACTCCAGGACTAATGCCACGTGAAATTATTTGTCCTTTACTATCCTGCTTATACTCGCCTTGCAGATAGACATTGAGTTCATTCCAGATACCGGTTTTACCCAATTTTTTAGTCACATCGGTATTCAAACTACGGTAACCTACCTGTGAGAAAAAGCCATTATCGGCTCTAAAATCATCTGAAATATCACGCACACTAGTCGACGTCGACCACTGATCATCACCTCTTGACCAATCAAAGAATGCAGCATGACCATGTCGTACCGCTTGCGCTTCCAAGTTGCCCTTCGCATCTGGCATGGCACTGCTAGCGCTACTCAATAATTGTCCACGCATCAATTGATTAGGCGAGACTTGCCACACAAAATCTGGTCCCGCGACGCGATTGTAGCCACGTTGGTTTGCCAGTGTCCTATCGGTCATTACTGCACCGAGCGAGAGCGCACCAAAGCGAAAATTAGCCCGCGCGTCGGTCGCGACAGAGGCGACACTACGCACGGCATAGGCAGTGTAGTAGGTGTGAGGCACCGGCACCGTACCCCCAGCGGCATCGCGACTACTGAGTACACTAAAATCTTTATCTGCATCACGTCTGGTATAACGCAAGCCGACATCTGGACTCGCAATACTTCTCGTGCTGATGACATTAAAAGGCGTTTTAAAAATATCCGCTCCTTCCAAAAAGAAGGGACGTTTTTCCGGAACAAAGAGACCAAAACGGGTATTACCAGAAAGCTGAGGTGAGTCTAATTCAATTTGCGAAAAATCGGGATTAATGGTGCCATCAATGGTGGTAGTCGAGTTAGGCCGAAACTTCACATCCAAACTGAGATCACGTGAACTGCTACTTTTATCTAACTCTCCCACCGTTCTTTCCTGTTGACGACGCATTACCAATTGCGGCGTAGCGCTCCAACTCGTCGCTGAGGGCAATTCGGTCATGCCTTCAATCGGATCGGAAAAGCATAAATTACAGCTGGTGGCGCGAGTCACTTCACCGCTATACATGCGATAACGCTGATCCCTAGTCATATTGCGCATCACCAGCAAACTCCAAGGCGTAGTCGAATTTTTATCGTAGGCGATGGCAGAAAAAGGAATTTTATATTCAGCGCTCCAACCACCTTCGAAACGTGCGGTAGCTACTTCAAACTCATAATCGGGAGCGGTATCTTCACCACTAGCATCGGCATAAATACCATCCATGATGGTGCCACGGGCATTGACATAAAAAACTTGTGCTGCTTTATGACCACTACTGGCATCGATATACAAGCCAAAATAGTCTTGGTCGCTACTAATTTTATCGCGCCTAGCGAAGGGTGCGCGGATCGCCTCAGGTTGCGGTTCATAGCCCTTAATTCCTACATACAAATACTGCTCGTCATACAGCACCTTCACTTCGGTTTTAACATGCGCTGCAACTCTATCCAATGGTTGAGTCTGATAGAAACGATCAAAAACGGGAGCAGTTAGCCAGGCACTATCATCTAACTTCCCATCTAATTTAATGTTGTTTGCGGAAATACGTTGCGCTTGAAAACCGGCATACGAAGGAAAACTACTGATTGCCGCACAGGCGAGGGCAAGGTAAATAACTTTTTTAAACATAAATGAAACAGCAAACTGCGGAGGCAGCAATGACATTGAGAAAGGTGCTATTGGAGCGCTATCATGGCAATTAGTTCAAAAAAAAACTGCCCGAAGGCAGTCTTTTCTATGCATATAGCGGAAAATCAAAACATGTGTGTCATGCCCACTGTCAGGCGATTAGCCGAACTATTACCAGCACCGATGAACAAACCTAGATCGGTATCCTTCAATTGCGTGCTGCCTGCTTTGGCGTAACTCATCATGGCATACACCGAGCTACGCTTACTGAACGCATACTTTGCCATACCCACGAACTCATCTGCTTTCGCATTCATATCGCCAGCGCGTTTGGTCGCATAGTAAGCACCTAGCAAAGTTGTTTGTGGCGACATTGCATATTCCACCCCTAGGCCCACGACCGACAATTTACGCTTAGTTGTATTCACTTCGTTCTCGGAGTAAGTGGCCTTCAAGGTGAAATCATTCACAACAAATTTTGCGCCGGTAGTAAAAGCACTTAGGGTTGACTTATTCAAGGCATCCTTCAATTGCGCATAAGAAAACGAGGCGGTGACACCGGCATCTGAATATATGCCCATCACACCTGTATAACTACCAGCTTGCGCATCACCTGCCTTTTCACCAAAGCCGTACATACCAGAAAAAACTAAATGACCAAGGACCGCCGGCATAGAATATTTGATCGAATTGTTTTGGCGCATTGCAGAACCCGCGCCATTCGTTGCGCCGTGTGCGCCATAGAGATTGGTAATCGCATCGCCGGCGGCACTGGTCTTATTCAATGCGCTAAAGGCCAGGTTTGGATTGGCAGCCGAACAATTGTTCATCGGATCGACCACGAGCAAGGCACTAAAGGCAAGACCGTCTTGACGACCAGCATCAAAAGACCCAAAACCACCGGACAAACCAACCGTCGCGTTACGATTGAATAGATTGCCCGCGGTTCCTGTATCTACATCCAGACTACTTTCTAAACGAAAGTTCGCCTTCAAATCGCCGTCGATGACCTCGCTACCCTTGACGCCCCAACGCGAAGGTACCCAGGAACTTGCATCCATCGAGAGTTTCTTGCTACCGGTAGCTGTTTGATTGGAAGTATATTGTGTAGCGACGTCAATCACGCCGTACAAAGTCACAGAAGATTGTGCAGCTGCGGTCGTCGCAAAAGCACTCAAGACGGTCAATGCGATTAGTGATTTTTTCATTGGTCATTCTCCAAGGGTAAACAAATAAAATGGGTATACAACACCAGCTAAATTCTTATTTTGCAAAAGCCGATCAAGCTTTTTACTAATGCTTGCGAGTAGACAGGATCTATCACTAAAACTTCATCTATCGAAATTCATCGATATTAAATAAATCATATACGCGTCAAATGGTGCTGGGTTAATCAGCATTGGAACAAATTGCACCCATAAGGGCAAAGCTTAAACCGCATTTGTTTGATTTATGTCTAGCTTATGTCGCGTTGCAGCAACAATTTACCCACTAAAAAAGCGCGGTTAAAATAGTGTTTCCTATCCTTTAACCTAGAAACGGTGATTGGACGGACATGAGTGTGCAATCATGTTCGTAGCGTACTCAACCAAATGGAGAACAGAATAAACAGTCCTATTCTTTGATAAATCAAGAACTTATTAACAAAATTGAGCGGTCAATCGC
>JAIELM010000507.1 GCA_019752975.1 Undibacterium sp.
CATCGCTAATCAATTCACCTTCTTTATCTTTGAAAAAAGCCAGAGTCGCATCCCCACAATATTTTTTTCCAGCACCTAAACAATCTGTTTCAGGATCTTTTGCTTTATCGTAGTAAGTGGTATAGCCTATGCTGCTCAAATTGTGCGCTTGATTAGGAAATTGCTGTTTCGCTTCACGAATCGCACGCATCGCTCCTAAGCTACCCGCCGCCATAATGCCTGGACCTCCTCCCGTCATAATAGGAAAAGTAGCGCCTAGTTTTTTTCGGGTCCATTCATAGGCGAAATCCGTAATTTCACCGTAGACTTGTTCTTGTTCCCCTATCTTAGAACTTCCCATAATCGTGACATAACCACGCGGATATTTGCTCGACTTAAATTGATCGGAGCAATACACATCACGGGCAAAATCGACCGCAGTCAAATTATTCTCTACACCCAAATACTCCCCCACATAACTGGCATTGGGAACGCTAGGCAATTTGGGACAGGTAATGAATATACGAACAAGCTCACTCTCATTCGACTTAGCAGGCACAGAACGAGAGCACGCGACTATCATCAATAGAGTCATCACCATCACGCAAATTCGTTTCATGGCAATATCTCCGTCGTAGCGCCATCAGGTGCTATCCAGTAAGGAATAAGTTCAGGCAAATTCTGTTCGTCGCGCTTAGCTTGTATGAGTTTAATCATGCCTTTGATTGAACTCTTCAAATTTGCGTCCTCATTAAATGCTTTGGGAATATTTAATACACCGCCATGTTCTGGGGGAGCCAATCCGCGCACAAATTTGGCATAGATTTTCTTACTTTGGCGTGAGTCAACGCTGCTCTGATTATTGAATGGATTAGTCACCACACGAGAAGCAGCGCCACGGGTCGATAGTTGATCTAGTTCAGGTAATAAGACCCACAGCATTTGCGCTTGATAACTATCTAACGAACCTGCCAGATTGGCTGTGATTCCGCGATAATGGCAGTAATCAACAAAAAACTTTAGCTCTTCTAAGTTCAAAATTCCTTTGCGCTCACATCCTTGACTCTTATACGCTGGATTAAAATTAATCATCTGCGAATTCGCGGTATCGACTAGACAAATATTTGAAATTTTAGAGAGTATCGACGTATCTAACATCATCGCATTCGCACCAGCCTCTACGCTGGCATCCACCATTTTCTGTATTACTTGTTTGGTAGTTTTGCTTGTGCCAAGAACTAGGTCGTCAAAATAGCGCGTATGTGGGAACAAGGAATTAAATACCACATACCCATGGGTAGACCCAGAAGGCAGTAATCGACTCGAAATCAGGTCAGGTAAAGTGATGAGCTGCGAATTTTCAAACAACAAATTCCCATTGTCATCATGGAGTTTTTTAAGACTGTCTTGCTCTTCTAGTAGATCAAAAGCTTCAGCTTGAGTAGCGCTTGATGCGACACAAAATTGACGAGCATCAAGCAACTGGGTTTTAAAATGTTCGCGGCGCGCATTCCATAGATTCAAATCTTGGGCGAATAACACAGACATCACTTGGGTATGACTATACTGTTCAGTTCTGCGTAAGGTCTGCACCACTTCACTCAAAGTATTTTGCAAAGCATCTAAACGCATTCCGTCCAAACCTACTTTGACTATACTCACGGGATGCACTTGCGTCCCCATCGCAGCCGCCACACCGATGGCCGCTTGTGAAGCTTTACCTGCGATTTCGTAGTCGCTTTTTTCTATTGCCTCGCCCGATTCACTGCGTCTAAATAAGAGTTGATCTTCGCCAATATTGGTACTTAGTTGAATATCCAAATCACGCCGAAATTCCAGTACTGCGTCACTCACTTCCATGATATGACGCGGCTTGATATTTCCCAATGCGCTACGTGGATCTTCGCTATCAATAATCCTTCCGCCCCCGATCACCGCCTCACGCGCCTCTTGAGCATCAAAGACACTAACCAGCAATTTTCTGTTCTGCATTTCTCGCTCCATAGATTTGACCTAAGCGATACTACGCGAGGCAAAAATCTTGAGCTATTCATTTTTCATTAACCCACTATTCATAAAACATCAATTGGCGGTAAGTCGCAAAAAATTTAGCATCTATCGTCGCAAACGAAACCAAGTCAAGGAAATTTTTATGAATGTTCGCCACCTAATGACGATGCTAGCCTTATTGTGCGCGTCTCACTCGCCATTGGTATTAGCGCAAAGCAAAATGCCAGAAGAATGTAAAAATTTGAACGAGCTTCAAATTCTACCTAGCAGCCAAATTTATCAATACCAAATGCGAGATACACTACAGGTGCAGGCAAGCGGAGTTTGCAAAGATAAAATTAAGGCAGAATGGGACAAAAATGCGTCCATAGCGTTGCAATTTAATGGTGAGAAGATTTCCGAACTCAAAACACCACCCATCATTCAAACCGATCCCAACCAACTCTTACTTCAGTTTGAACTCTTGCGTGATTCAGGCAATGAGATCAACCGTAGCGCATGGGATCGGTTTTTATTAAAACGCACTACTCAAACGGTACAGATTTCGCTTATCGCAGGCAATCAATTGGCGTGGCGACTAGCACCTGGCGCTGAAGTACTGTTTGAGGTCACCGACTCAAAAATCAAATGGGGAGTCATCATCATCGGTGCATTTATATTCATCGCTGTGTATTGCTGCTTAATGCTAAACACGAAAGCACTACAAGACGATATCACGGGATACTATAGCCTTGGAAAGAGTCAAATGGCGTTTTGGGGACTGCTGGTACTAATCTCGTTTATCGGTATCGTAATTGTCACTCAGCGTATCGAATCTATTCCGCTTGAAATCTTAGTATTATTAGGAATCAGTACTTCCACGGGACTATCTTCGGTCATCATTGGAAGCAGTAAGGTAACCGATGCACAAGAACGATCCAAGGGACTCGAAGATAAAAAAAGCAATCTAGAAAGCATTGCCAACCGCACTGCAGAACAAGATGACAGTCTTAAGGGTGTCTCAGAGGATCTCAATAAAATAAAGAAGAACCTTAAGTCTGTCGTGGAGAATAAAGGTATGGGCAAGTTTATCAGCTTTTGGAGTGATATCTGCAATGACGGAACAGGGTTTAGCTTTCACCGATTTCAAATGGTGTTGTGGACGATCACCTTAGGATGCCTCTTCATTACTTCTGTCTGCAACATCATCACCATGCCCATTTTTTCAGGAACCTTATTGACCTTGATGGGGATTAGTAATGGTGTGTATCTAGGTTTTAAAATACCAGAAAAATTGTAAATTCAATGCATATCCATAAACCATTGAATCACCGCCTCGACCCGCCTAGACATAATGTTGCGACTATGATGAGCAATATTAATTTCGCTCATCAAAGGCGGATATCCTATTTTTTCAAAACAAATCAACCCCCCTCGATCAATCGAAGTTTGCACACAGTGCTTAGGAAAAATAGAGATACCAAGTCCGCCTTCAACCATACGAATTGCCCCATCTAGGGTACTGATACGCCCTGTAATACGATGTAAAAACCGATAATCGATATTGTGAAGTTCAGGGTAAAAATGACGCAAAAAACAATTTACGTAGACATCAAAACCGGGAAAGGCAATAAAAGGTTGATCAATCACACGCCCATTTGCTAGTGCATCCAGTTGCACTTGATTTGAAGCGACCAAGACATACTCTTCTTGGCAAAACGGCTGATATTTAATCAAAGGATTTTCTATGGTTTCAGTCACAAAGCCAAAGTCTATCTTGCCATCGACAAGTTGTTCAAATATGCTTTCGTTTGAAATGAGTTGAACATTCAGTTCCAATAGTGGGTGAGCTAAGCGACGTTTCAACAATTGAACAAAGTGTTCACTACCAGCGCAACTTTGTGGCATCGCGTAACGTACAATCCCTTGTAAACTTTCCTCTTCACCCGCTAAGTCTTCGAAAAAATCAGCGACCAAATTACTATACGATTTGACAAAGAGAAAAAATTTACTCCCTTTTTCTGTCAACTTACACCCTGTAGGTGTACGTAAAAAAATCGGAGAACCCACCACCTCTTCAATATTGGCGATATGTTGACTCACCCCACTTATCGTCATCGCCGCTTTATGTGCGGCAGCTGAAAAACTCCCCTCTGACACGACTGCTAAAAACGCCTTATAGCATTTCGGATCTAGCCTTGCACACATTCGAGCAAAATTCATCCTAACTCCTCCAATAAAAGCACTAAACGTCAAATAAAACTATAGTGATTGACCTCATTTGAGGATCGGAAATCGAGCATGCAACAACTTGACAATAATGTGTGCAAATCGTGCAAGCATACCAGAATTTATCATTTGGTACTAAATGAATTTACTTGGTGCTGAGCAGCGACAGAATTTGGCGAATGCCATAGCGACTTCATTTATTACTCAAAAGTGGCCAAGTTTAAGTTTAATTGGGATCTCACCATGTCTTCTTTATCCGAACAGGAGGCGTTTCTGCGGGCTTCTAGTAGATAAAGACAAGGAAGACAAGAGACACCCACCTCAAAAAGCAACAACATTAAATTAAGTGTACTACTAATTATTAGCTTTCACGGAAGAAGACAAGAGACACCCAGCTCAAAAAGCAACAACATTAAATATAAGTGCTACTAATTATTAGCTTTCAAAATTGGATAGGACACGCACAGTCAATCTGAGCTACGAATATAAATTCTAGTCACGCAATCGCTCAGAGTCGCACAAACAAACACGCCCTTATATGGCATGGCGCTTTGTTTGTGCGCTAACTCGAAGCTTGATGAATCTCATACTACAATCTACTGAACGCAGACCGATATTATCTGGTAGGTCCCCTTGCTAGGCTCCCCTGCTTTACGCTTATTTTGCCGATGCTGTTTCTGTATTTTTTAACGCTACAGTTTGCTGCAACTCGGCTAAAGTTCCGACCCTTCCATGTACGCTGGTGATCCGTTCCACTTTCAAACCGTAGTCCTGGATGAGCTGATTCAACTCCTGATTGACAGTAAATCCAACAGGAACTGGTCCGACTTCAGGAAGCGCGAATAGATCACCTTGAAACAGTGTTTTTGTCATCGCGTCGTAAGAAAACAGCATCTCGGACGCATGCGAATTAGGTGCTGGGTAAATTTGTATGCTACGTCCGCCGAGATCGAGATCTTTTCTTGTGCCCACTTCTTGAATGTTGACATCATGTTCGGCACCGAATTGCCGATTGAGCGCTTGTTTGCCGTCTTTACCTGTGAAAATTTGTAGCTCTTTATTGAAATAAGCTGGCGCACCGTTGATGTGATCACCATGGGTGTGGGTCAGTATAAGATAAGCGATTTTTTTATTCGGCGCGGTCTTTTCTATCAATGCCTTGACTAATGCGCCCTCAACTGGACTCACTGGCGCATCATACACCGCAACACTATGACTGCCGACTGAGAAATGGGTATGGTAGCCCGAAGCGCTCCCTTCCACTCGATAGGTGTCAGGTGCAATTACTATAGCGCGTAAAACGCCTTTGTCTTGTTTCTCTTGATAGCCATAGGGGAGAATAAACGCGTGTTCGTCAAGGTGATCGATTTTTTCACTCTGCACATGCGACCACATCGCAACCACGGTCTGACCTCGTTTTTCGGTCACCTTTTGCGCTTGGCGTTGACCTTGATGATTGACATAATCACTGTATTCATAAGTCTTAGTAGCACTTCTAGCGCTGACCACATCACCACTTTGCTTATCAACGACTATGGTCGCTGGACGGCCGGCTGCATCAATAAAACTTTCGTACTGATATTGCGCTTGTAGCTCGATTGGTGTGCTCATTGCCAATCGATCGCGGGCGTTTTTCATCAATAGATGGGGAACAGAGAAAAGTAGATCGGCGTAATTATTTTGCGCAGCTTTGGCGTCAAGGCGCGCGAGTTCCTTGCCGGTGCGCCATCCCAACAAATCGGCAACCACTAGGCCTGCTTTCGTACCAATACTCAGGTAACGAAATTCAATATCGCCGGGATAATGAGAACTCGACACCGACCGATATTGGCCTTGTTGATCGAGCACAATATCAAAAGTGACTGGAACTTCTTGCACCGAACTCAAGGGTGATTTGGCCTGATTCGGCGCAAATGAAGATCCTTGCATGCGTATCTTGACACCCTCGTCGGCTAGGGCGACATGGGTCAGCGCAATAAATAAAACTGGAAAAATAAGGATAGGTGTTCGCATAGTGATTGGCTTCATTAGAGTGAGTGAATGTGGCTGTACTTCTTCATATTCCGAGTTTGGGTGAAGTCGCTTTTGGAGCAGCACGAAGCGGACAAGTTCAAGAAAAAACACAAATAAATTTACCCATTTTTACCTATGAAAAATCGTCACTCTACAGCGGAATTTCATCCCTTTTTACTTGTGCAGACGAACACAAATTAAGAAAAATAAGTGTGATTTTCAGCCCCCTATGTAAGCCGTCTTT
>JAIELM010000393.1 GCA_019752975.1 Undibacterium sp.
TCGCCACCGTAGGCGCACGCGCGATGTCTTTTTGGTAGTCGTATACGCTAGCTGCAACTTCCCAATCGAATTGAGCTTTGGTATTACTCTTTACACTCAAGCCATGAGTAAGGTGCTCAAGTTGATTTTTGCTATTAGCGATATCGGTCGGATTGACTGTGAATTTTTTGCCTGCGATATTCACGTCACCGCTGTAAACTGGATTGCCGCTAGCATCGCGCAGGTAGCTTTCGGCGCCACTATTCATATTGTTGCGCCAGACCCCGAGGGTATAGCTGGCGCGTATTGTGGGAGAAATATCGTAGGCGAGTTTGAGCTTAGCATGATCTTGTATGGTGTGATACTGGGTCGTTGCACCAATTAACCACCGATCTTCACCTTGTGGACTACTATCAGTGACTGCGCCAGTAACAGGCTTACCGTCTGTGCTGACCTTACCAGCGCTGAGTAACTTATTCGTAAATACCAAAGGATGACCGTCACTATCCATGCGATTGACATTCACCCACCAAGAGAATGCGCCTTGTTTATCGCCTAAACTAGCACTTAGTTGACGACCGCTATAACGTTTATCGGTTGCCACTTCTTGGAAGTTTTCAGTAAAACCAACAAGCTTGATATGAGCTTCGAATTTTTCTGGCATACGGGTGACGTAATCAACCACCGCCCCAACAGAATTGCCGGCGTAGGCTGCCGAAAAGGGACCGTACAATACATCAACACGTTGAATTTCCTCAGGTGTGACCAAGCCCCAGCGTGGGGTAAAGCCTGCACCATTCCCGAGTAAATTGGAAAGCAAGATGCCGTCAGCATATACCATAGAGCGGGCGCTATTTCCCGTACCAGAAGCACGGCTCGCTAACACCGCGTGGTTGTAATCACCGTCATAGCGTTTGCGCACCAACAAGCTAGGTAAATATTTGAGTGCATCTTCCGCATCGAGCGCGTTGATCGTGGTTTCTATTGCCTTGGCGCTGATGCCTTCAATCGTGGTTGGAATTTCGGTTGGTAAAGTGGTGGGTTTATCGCCTTTGATCATCACGCGTTCGACCTTAGCTTTTTGGATATCTTGATCGCCGTCATTATGACTATCGTTAGCAAAAGCAGGAAATGCTAGTGTCAAAGCGATGGCTAAGCTGGTAAGAGGTAAAGTGGATGGGGTAGAAAATTTCATAGTTTTCTCGTTGCTATTGTTTTTGCTCTTAATGATATGCATTGGGTAGCGGTGCTGTACCCAATGGTCGCCGATGCATAAATATCGACGATACCGTCGAAAGCGCTCTATCATTTTTAAAAGAATCTGTACCGGAATCGACAATGAAAAACCTCAGCCAAGCAAAGCTCAACTGATTGCAAGCGCATAGGATTTAATCGTTCTCGAATCAGAGCAGACGCATTAGGAATACCTCGTGTCAAATCCAGGGCAAAAATGCACGGGATAAAACCAGAGATCAGATAGCGTGGAGAGCGGGCGGGCCGCGAGGTGGAAGTGGGGCAGCAACAATGGCGGCTAAGCGCGCCGATGGGATACTTTGGGTTGCATAGGAAAGCACATGGACGGGTGGACTGACATACTGCGGTGGCCAACTCGGTGTTATACCGCTAGGCATACAGAAAGAACAATCGAGCGTGTGCATGCTAGCTTTGCCATCGACAAGTTTGCCCGACTCACTGACAAATTTAATGCCTGTGCTGGTACAAACCATGGTCATTCCTTGGCCATTAACGCTATTCAATAAAGGCGCCGCAGTCGCGACACCGAGTGTCAATCCATAAAGGAATAACACTGCCAGCACCATGCGACGCGTGAGTCGAAAGCAAAATTGGAAGCAAAACAAGGATTTCATGAGGCGGCATTGTAACACCAAAAAAACACCCAAGCCAGTTTAACCAGCCCAGTACGTCGCCCCCAAACCTACTATTCCTCGTCCTCAAATTCTTCTGCCAAATTCTTCCAACCATGTTTAGCAGCAAAACTACAAAACTCTTCCGGCGCTTCTAAGACAATCAGCTTACGCTCTTGCAAGCCTAAATCACTGTGTCCAAAATCTGGGCCAATATAGCCTAGGCTGCGTAGCTTAGCCATAATCTGCGACAACAGCACTTTATCCTTGTACAAACCATTTTCAATCGGTGCTGAAAAATCCACATATAAATCGATGATGCCGTAACCCTCATCAAAAATTCGCATGCCCTTAACTTCGTGGCTAGCACCACTCACATCGGTGGTCATAAAAGAGCCGCAAAGCACAATATCGGTATCGTTAGTCATGATTAGTCTCGAAAAAATAGAAATAAAATACTACCGCCTGCAAGGCCATCATACCAAAACCATTCGCTTTCTTTTGAGTTGGATCATTGCATCCTAACTTTTAACAAATAGTCTCGCCCAAACTGGTCTCATTATAAGACGAGCGGCAAGGAGAAACAGCGCTAGACATCGCGATGTGCACTTTTATACCTGCATTACTCGATGCTCAGTGGATCGTAGGCCAAATATACCAAACCTTGCCACAAAGACTAGGCACGTTTTTCGCTATAGATCTGTTGTTTCCTAGGATTTCATTTGGCTCCTTTAGGCTGTTTTAGAGCGTTGCTTTTATTACACAATAATACATGTAAACGAACACAGTGGTCTTATCTCTTTACATGTCTAAAATGCGGTCAGTGCGATATCGTAGGTGACAATGTTGTATTTGTAAAACATATGTGTTGCCCTATGGCTTTATCGGTTATGTTCTTAAATGGGAGGGACTCGGTAAATATAAATCAACTGCGCAGCTGCATTAAATTTCGATGGGATCCTGTATGCCTATACGTAGGAAATTGAAGCACGACGGTAATTCTGAAGTCGCTCCCGATCACACTTCAGATCGAAGCGAACTGAGTGGCCAAGCTATTTATCCGTGGAAGGACTTAATTAACTTTGCTGCGGGGCTTGCTGCTTTGTTTGGCCTGTTTGCTATGGTGGGTTGGGCTTTTTCCATTCCTCTATTTAAAAGTGTACTTCCTGGTGCAATTGAAATGAAGGCGAATACTGCCTTAGGCATACTCGCATCCGCCAGTTCTTTGTATCTGCTACATAGCCCAAAGGCCGCTTTGCGATTACGCTTGGCTCAGCTCCTCGCGGGTCTCACGCTCTTGATCGGTGCGGCAACGCTTTCACAACAGTTATTTGCTTGGGAGTTAGGGATTGATGAGCTCCTATTCCGAGATAATGTGGATACCTTATTTGGTACCCGAGGGCGTATGGCATCGTTTACTGCACTCGGCCTTATTTGTATTGGCACCTCACTCATATTGATGTCTCTACGATCTTGGCGAGTAATAAAAGTCGTATTGTCACTGTTGACGATGTTTATTGCTGCAATTTCTTTACTCGGCTATTTTTGGAACGCCAATGAAATCGTAACTGACCGCATGTTGCCGCCTGTGGCAATCAATACCGCATTGGCATTTTTGCTCATTGCGGTAAGTACTTTGTATAGTGGTTTAAGGGTGGAGCAGGAGGAACTGCGCAATAGATTGGTCGAAAAAAAAATACTCTTCACCTTTATCAGTGCATTTGTTTTGTTGGTCTTGGTCGGTGGCTATGCCTACCGCGCCTCTGCAAAATTAGCGGACTCGATACAGCAATTAAACCAGATTCAACGCATACACATAGAATTGGCTCAGCTGTATGGTATGGTGGCCGATATTGAAGCGGTACAGAGACACTATTTGATTTCCGGCAATCCTCAATATAAGACAGAATTTCAACGTCTGTATTCCCTGCTTTCCACGCAATTACAACAAGACCCTTCCACCGCCAAGCGAGATCCCAAATATCATCAAACCTTTGACGTATTGAGAGCTTTAATTCTGCAGCGCATGAACACCTTACTCGTGCAACTTGAGACCTCGGTACCTCAGCGCGACTTTAGCAAACAGCAAGGCACTCTGGACGACGGAATTCAAACAATGTCACGCATTCGTAACATCATTGATAGTGTCACAGTAGTAGAGACAAAACGATTATCTCAGGGAGAAGTCGCCATATCCGAAAATCGTTTGCTTAACTTAGTTTTATTGCTGTCGACCTTAGCACTATTAATTTTTATTTTTGCGATTTTGTTTTTTGGGGTACGCACAGAGATTCGCAGTCGCACTAAGGTTGAAGCACAATTACGCGACAGTTCTGTGCGTATGCAAACCTTATTGAGTACCGTGGTTGATGGGGTTATCACGATGAACCAATCCGGTATTATTGAAACGGTTAATCCCGCGGCAGAGCGCCTATTTGGATATGCCGCATCGGAGATTATCGGATCCAATCTCAATCGATTAATGCCAGAGCCACACGACAGTCAGCATAATGATGGCTTACCGCACTTTGAGTTTACAGGCGAGGTGCGCGTCTTAGGTAAACATATCGAAGTACTTGGGCTACATAAAGATGGCCGCGACATTGCGCTCGACTTGGCGGTAAGTGAAATGACCTTAAATGGTGAGCCTCATTTCACTGGCATTGTGCGTGACATTACCTCGAACAAAAAAGCGGAAGCGGTGTTACGTGCCAGCGAAGAACGTTATCGTATGTTATTCAACAGCATGGATGAAGGATTCTGCGTAATCGAAATGATTTACGATGCGCAGTTCAAGGCTGTGGATTATCGCTTCATAGAAATCAATCGCGAATTTATTAAACAAACTGGCTTACACGATGCCTTAACAAAAACCATGTTGGAAATGGTGCCTGAGCATGATGCGATTTGGTTTGAAATCTATGACAAAGTGGTCAAAACAGGAGAATCAATTCGCCTGCAAAATCCAGCAAATGCCATGCAACGTTATTATGATGTTTTCGCCTCAAGAATTGACGGTGAAAACAGCCATCGCGTTGGTGTACTTTTTAAAGATATTACTGAGCGACGCCGTATCGAAGTGGATTTAATGGAGGCAAAAGAACAAGCGGAGTTAGCCAATCACACGAAAGACTCCTTTCTTGCGACAATGAGCCATGAAATCCGTACTCCTTTGACCGGCATGTTAGGGATGTTGGAATTACTTTCAATGACGCACTTAGAAGCGGAACAGTTAGCTACACTCAATTCAGCTTGGGGGTCTGCACGCGCGCTATTACGTATCGTCAACGACATTCTTGATTGGTCTAAAATTCAAGAAGGTAAATTGCAATTAACTTCGCATGCCAGTTCTATCCCACAAATATTACAGAATGTGACGAATACTTATTCACGGGTTGCCAGCATTAAGGCTTTAGTCTTGCGCCAACATACCGATACCCAGATTGCTGCTGCGCATTTGCTTGACCCATTGCGTCTATCACAAATACTAAATAATTTTGTCAGTAATGCGATTAAATTTACTCCGCATGGGGAGGTCGTGATTCGCGCTGACCTAGTCGCACAATTAGAAAAGCCGATACAGCGCATTCGTTTCTCGGTGAGTGATACGGGTATTGGCATTTCCAAGGAGGATCAAGCACAACTATTTCAACGTTATCAGCAGGGCGGCTCCGGCACTGCGCGCATGTATGGCGGGACTGGTCTTGGTCTGGCTATTTGCCGCAACTTAGCGGAATTGATGGATGGGGAAATTTCCCAAGAAAGTGAACTAGGGCAAGGTGCGACTTTTAGTTTAACTTTAGATTTACCGGTAACTGAGCTGCCCGAAGTGCAACTGCAAAGTATGCATCATGAATTGGAACAAAGAACCGTCATGCCCTTGTACGGCAATGTCAAACAGGCACCAACTGTTCTCGCGGTAGATGACCATCCAGTTAACCGGAATTTATTGGCACGCCAATTAGCGTTACTGGGACTACAGGTTGAAACCGCAGAAGATGGGCGCAAAGCACTGTCAATGTGGCAAACTGGACGGTTTGCATTGATTATTAGCGATTGCCACATGCCTGAAATGGACGGCTATGATTTAAGCAAAACGATACGTGCGATTGAAGCTGCTGGGATGCGTCCGCGGACACCAATTATTGCTTGGACAGCGAACGCGTTGGGTGATGAATTCAATGCCTGTATGACGGCAGGTATGGACGAATTATTAGTCAAGCCGAATAATTTAACTCAATTAAAAAATATCCTAAAAAAATATTTACCCTCTGCGGCTATGTACCTAGATCAAACCCCTGCTGTAGATACTGCAAACCATACGCCTGACACAAATACGGATACTGATGTCAACCCGGTGCCTATCATTAATTTTGAGAAATTTACTCAGGTTGTTCCAGATCCCAACGAACAGTTGAAGGTACTACAGGATTTTTGTGACTATCTACGCGTCGATTGTGCTGTACTCACAACACTACAAGAACAGATGGATTATAGTGCGCTTCATGCCAATGCTCATCGCATGAAAGGCTCCTGTCGTATGGTAAGCGCGGAGCCCTTGGCACAGGCCTGTCTAGCTTTAGAATTAGCCGCAAAAGAACCAG
>JAIELM010000545.1 GCA_019752975.1 Undibacterium sp.
ATGGCTCTATTCGACGCCCAACTTCAGTTGCTGGCGAGAGGAGAACGTATTCTTGAAAGCAGCCGAAAAGAATCCGCATCGCGTCAATATGCCATTGGTGTACTCAGTCTCAATCAAATGATTTTCACCATTGATCCTCAATGGCGCTTGCCTTTGTATGTGCGAATTTCTACTCGCTCAGGCGGCTTGATTATTCCCAGTGCTATTCAAGTCGAATCAAGAGAGGTCGCTGATTTGATTGAACAAAATCGGCGAAAAAGCGATATCAGTTTAGCGGTTGCAGTAGCGGTATTGCTCACTGCCTTTTTCTGCTTGGTCTTTGGCATTGCACTCAAAGATAACGCCTATACATGGATGTCCGCTTATCTTTTTTTGAGTGTAGTCATTCGATTGTTTAATCCGTTTGAACCTTTGATTTTTTCATTGACCCAAGAGCTTGATCTTGCTCGTCTTATTTCTCGCCTGATGTACCCGATTATTAATGCGGTATGGATGCTTGCTTACGCACGGATCGCCGATTTTTCGCGTTTTTCCCCACGCTTGTATCGATTAGCCTATTGGACCGCCCTTCTTTTTTTACTCGAGACACCACTCTGGTTATTGGACTCTCCTATAGGTCAGACGATCAATTTTTCTCTCATACTTTTTTTAACCTATCCTGTGCTATTTAGTGGCTGCTGGATCGCCTGGCGAAGTGGCAATCGTTCTGCGGGAATACTTTTGTTGAGTAACTGTATGTTATTCATTTTCTGGGCACCATTTCAATTGGACGGACTATGGCCAAATCCTCTCTTTGCCAGCTTAATTGTCAGTGAATCCCTAAGCAGTTTATTGGGTGTGACTTCAGATCTGGTATTGCCTCTATTATTTTGTATCGCTCTCGCGCTCAGAACACTAGAGCTAAAACAAGCCGCGTTACGCTTGATGTCATACGACGCACTAACTGGTTTAGCAAATAGGGAAAAGATCAGAAGCATAGGTGACGCTATGCTAAAAAATACTCACGGCTTAGTCGTACTGGTGTTGAATATCGATCGATTTAGCGCCATCAATCGCGCGCTAGGGCCACAGATCGGCGATCAGCTCCTAGTGGTCGCTGGCAATCGCCTCAGCGCCATACAAGGTGCGCAAATCGGGCGTTTGCATGCAGATCAATTTTGTTTACTATGGTCGGACTCAGGATCTATAGCGCAACTGCGAAAACGCATAGAAGACGATTTTGCACAACCCATCGATGAAGATGGACAATTGGTTGATTTGAGTCTGTCTATCGGTCTGGCTACAAGTATCAAGGAGAAATTGGAAGCTTCCGATCTTGATATGACACAGCTACTACGACGTGCCGAGTTGGCACTGGAAATCGCGCGCCAGCAACATCAACAATGGATGACTTACCATCCTGACTTTGAGCGTGTAAGGCGTGCGGATTTAGGTTTATTATCGGAACTCAATCGTGCAGTAGAACAAGGTGAGTTACGCATGTTTTTACAACCCAAATTCAATTTCGCCAAGGCTAGCGTGGACAGTGCGGAAGCATTGGTACGATGGCAGCATCCACAGCGCGGCTTAGTTGGGCCAATCGAGTTTGTGCCTTTCGCAGAGCAGACTGGTCGTATCGTTCTGATTACGCAATGGATTTTCGCGTGCGCAATGTCACTGACGGCACAGTTGCGCGCGCAAGGACAAGCATTGCAAATTTCAGTCAATGTTTCGGTCGTGGATTTGAACAAACCCGGATTTGTCACGGACTTGCAAAGCCTTTGTCACGAGCTTGGAGCGCAGGCCAACGATATACGAATCGAAGTAACGGAAAGTACTGCCATGCATGATCCCAACGCGGCGATACAGATCATGCATGCCTTGCGCGATGCAGGATTTAGTTTGTCGATAGATGATTTCGGCACTGGCTATTCTTCACTGGCATATCTCCAAAAAATGCCCGTCGCAGAATTAAAAATTGATCGCTCTTTTGTACGTGATGTCAGCCCCGGAAGTGACGCGGCGGTACTATTAGAATCCACGATTATGATGGCGCACAGACTAGGCTTATCAGTCGTAGCCGAAGGTGCGGAAACTGCTGTGGAATGGAATTTACTAAAAGCTTTACAATGCGATTATGTGCAAGGCTATTATCTGGCGAAGCCTATGCCTGTCGACGAATTCCTGCAATGGCGATCCCAAGCTATATTAATAACTTAGCGCTGATAGTCGATTCTGTGGTGCATGTCGTTCAGGTGAGTTGACATGTTTTTGCAAACTAAAGAAATTTTGAAAGAAACTGATGACTACTTTTTTATTAAACCGAAAATTCTTACATCGATTCTTGGGCTTTGTCATGCTAGGACTAAGCTGTATGACGATGCAGGCATGGGCCGTCGACGCAGCCCAATTGAAACAACTCAGGCAGCAAGTAATCGACACAGAAACCGCCTTTGGAAAAAGTATGGCACAACGCGATCATGCGAGTTTTGTCAGCTTTTTGGCAGATGACGCGGTATTTTTTTCGGGAACTAAAGTGTTACGCGGTAAGCAGGCCGTGGCGGATCATTGGCGGGGGTTTTATCAAACTGTGCAGGCACCTTTTTCTTGGGAAGCGGGCGAGGTGGAAGTCTTGGATAGCGGAAATCTAGCCATCAGCAATGGACCTGTGCACGATCGCAATGGCAAGCACATTGCCAACTTCAGCTCGATTTGGCGTTTAGAATCCCCAGGCGTATGGCGAATTGTGTTTGATCGTGGGACAGAAGTGTGCGACTGCAAAAAAGACCTGCCGCCCATCCCTGCAACTCAGCCATAGTGCGGCAAAAAAATGCTCGTTAAACCATTTATGCAATGTGAGGTCACAGATGAAAGTCCTTTCCCGTAGCCGCCTGGTATTTGGCGCTTTAAGCTTAATCAGCCTAATCAGCCTAATCAGCTTTAGTGCAATCAGTTTAGCCGCCTGCCCACCGGTCAACAGTTCGGTGCTAGAACTAACTCAACTCAAAAGCAATCAATGGCGAATCGCCGATCAAGCGCTACGCCAGCAAACCGCGCTTAATCTACTCGACTGCCTAAGTCATCCAGACCCACTCTTGCGTGATGACATAGGATTTGAAGCGCTATCGTTTTGGATGCGCGGTGAATTACTCAGCACCGAGACGGTGCAACAAATCCGCCAACGTTTACACCTACAAGTGAGCAACAAGCCAGTCAAAGGCGATGTGGGTTTTGCCCAACCGTTCGCGGCATTAGTCTTAGCAGAAATCGCCAGAATTGATAGGCGCAAAGCGTTCATGAACGAAGAACAGAGACAAGAGATGGTCGTGGTTGCGGCACAATATTTACGCCAGGTGAATGATTTTCGAGGTTTCGATGAAGCGCAAGGTTGGCGTCACGGTGTGGCTCACACGGCTGATTGGATGATGCAATTGTCGTTAAATACGGCGCTCAATAAACAGCAACATCAACTTATGCTCGAAGCCCTAGCAGTCCAGATACGCAATGATCAGCATTTTTATCACTACGGCGAACCAGATCGCCTAATGACACCGGTGTTCTATTTGGGGCTGCGTGCCGATATGAGCAGAGAAGAATGGAGTGCATGGTTTGATAGCCTGATGCAAACCACACTCGATCTGCACACAATCAGTCAGGCCAGCCTCGCGCGCAAGCATAACCTCAACGCCTTTCTGTCCTCACTGTATATCAATCTACAAGAGAGTAAGCAAACTGCTTTACAGGAAAAATTACTGCCTATCGTCATTCAGTCTTTGAAAAAATTAAACTAGACAACAATTCTCCTGCCAACGCATCACTTATGGCGAATCACCAGTCACGAGTCACGAATCACCAATGGCCATCTGATTTTTTATAAGGCTATGCTTGTTGAAGACAAGGCCTCAAAGACTAAGACGAACTTGTTCAAGGCATGAAAATCGCTGGCTCTGCTGATCAAAGATAGGCGTTCACTATTTTTTGATAGTCACCGTTGGCACGAATTTTTTTCAATCCTTCATTAAACTGGTCTCGTAATTGCGCCTGACTAAACGCCACCGAGTAACTCGTTTTTGTTTTAATTAAATCGTGGTAAGTTAAAGGAATGCTGGTATCAAATTGGGCACCTAAGATTTTTTTATGGTATTCGAAAATCGTCTTATCAACAATAATAAGCTGCACGCGGTCTGCCCAAAACATTTTGCTTTGACTCAGTTGATTAGGTGCCTCTATATAATTTTTAGGGAACAGGCCATGAACATCCGGTGTATTGTCAGCCTCAAACTGCGTCCCTAAACTCTTCCAACCTGTTTGCCAAATCACAAAACTATACAATTTCAATTGGCCTATATCTTTGATTTGTATGCCGCGACTCGCCTTGCTAATCACCATATTCTGAAATTCCAAGTAGGTATCAGAAAAAAATAAATTCACCTCATTGCTAGGTGTCACGGTGGTCGCAATATCAATCACTTTGTCATTGAGTGCCTTGAGCATGCGTACTTTAGGAAGATTAATAAATCTGACGCTGTGTCCATTGGCACTCATAATAGTGCGCACCAAATCGACCTCAATACCGACGTCAATACCGTTCTCTCTGAACGAATAAGGTGGTCTATCGGTCGCGATGGCAACGACTAATTCCGCCGCAAAAACAGTCGAGAAATGGGTGTACAGAGAAAAAACAAGAAGCACAAATGATGATCGAATCAGCGTCATGATTATGTCTATATTTTATCGATGAGAGGAATGAAAGCCCTCTTACAACAACGCTACATTGTAAAGTGCACGGTCAGGTTATCATAATTTTCCGCCCCGATTATAAGAAATTAAGGAATTAAATTTCCCCATTTTCCACTGGCACTGGATTGAAAAAAATATTCTTGAGTGGCTAGTGTCTATATTCATCATTCTTTCAGTTGTCTAAATTTGTCATTTTTGAACGACCACATTAGTCCAACTAGATCTCCGTCTATCCCTTTGTCATCGCTAAGGTGGATCAACGGTTTTACAGTCTGTACCGCTAGTTCTGCGGTCTATCTCTTTTTTGGACTGCTGGTATATTTTTCCTGCTAGGCTGGCAATCTTAATTAGACTAAGGAGACCTCGTATGAAGACAAAAATTTGTGGGCTAGCTCTGGTGGTGATGGGTTTGTGTGGGAACGCTTGGGCGCAATCAGCGGATTTTGATCCGCGCGCCTGGAAGAAGGAAATTGCGGGAACACCTACCCAGGTTTTGGTCTTAGGATCACCGCACCTCTCGGGCTTTGGAGAAAATTTTAAGTCGGCAATGCTATCGTCTGTTCTTGATCGCCTAGCTAACTTCAACCCCGATATCATCACAATAGAAGCCCTGTCTGGTGAGCAGTGTGACACATTAAAGCGTTATGCCGCCACTTATCCAGAGGTATTTTCTGGCTATTGCTGGGATTCCATCGCGGCGGAAAAAGCAACGGGGTTAACTGTACCGATGGCATTGGCGGAAATTAAAACAACTTTGCAAGCGTGGCCGAGTGCCCCTACAGCGGCACAAAGGCGTCATCTCGCCGCGCTTTTTTTGGCAGCAAACGATCGATTTTCTGCGCAAGTACAGTGGCAAAAATTAAATCCAAATGAGCGTACGTCAGCAGACGGGATCGATGCTGCATTGCTCAAAGTCTTGCAACGAGAAAATGCAAAACCCAATGAGAACTTTGATATTGGCGTGAAATTAGCCGTACGTTTAGGACATGAGCGCGTGTTTGCCACTGATGATCATAGCGCAGACAGCATCCAAGATCTGGCGGGGCCGCAGTTAGGCGAGGCTTTGCAAAAAATGTGGGCCGCGATTAATTTTCCAGAAGCCACCGAGGCACAAAAACGCGTGAAGGAATTAAGTAATGACATCGACGTTTTAGCACTTTATCGCTTTCATAATAACTACAAAAACCTGCACGCCTTCATTCAAGCTGATTTTGGCGACGCATTAAAATCACCATCGCCAGCGCTTTTTGGTCGTCAGTATGTCGCATGGTGGGAAACACGTAATTTACGTATGGTTGCCAACATCCGCAGCGCCTTTGCCAATAAGCCAGGTGCACGCGTACTCACGATTGTAGGCGCTTCACATAAACCCTATTTCGATGCCTATCTCGACATGATGCATGAGGTGCGCTTGGTGGATGCCCAGCATATTCTAAAATAGTCGTTAAGACGAAAAATGTGTGCTGCGACGGTTAAGCTAGCAGCGCACGCTCAACCGTCCTTCATTCACCAAGTTTAAAATCAAATTCTTCAATCACATTTAAAAAAATCTGTAACGCAGCGTTGCTATCACCATCGCGCCAGATCGCGAACAGATTTGAGGTCACCGGAATTTTGATGAAATTCACTTCGTGTTTCAAATGGTATGAGTAGGAGATGGGCATGATGGAAATGCCCAAACCTTTTGCCACCAAACCTAGTAGCGTGACACCAAAATCTGACTCG
>JAIELM010000286.1 GCA_019752975.1 Undibacterium sp.
CACAAGATAAATGTATCCATGAATTGTTCGAAGAGCAGGTGAGTAATCATCCTGACGCTATCGCTTTGGTGTATGAAGAGGAGCAATTGAGCTACGCGGAGCTCAATACCAAAGCGAATCAGTTAGCGCATTATTTAGTGCGAGAAAAAGGCGTTACACCAGATACTTTGGTTGGCATTTGTATGGATCGTTCTTTAGCGATGGTGGTCGCTATACTCGGGATTTTAAAAGCCGGAGCCGCCTACGTACCGCTAGATCCAGATTATCCTGCGGCACGCTTGGCTTATCTGCTTGATGACGCACAACTTGATACGGTCATTACGCACAATCAAGTGCGCGGCAGAATACCTTTTAGTGAGACACAAACACTCTGCCTAGATGAGCCAGAAGTTCAGGCGCAACTAAGTGCCCTAGCGAGTAGTAATCTCCCAACGGCGCTGTTGAATTTGAACTCACGGCATCTTGCCTATGTGATTTACACGTCGGGTTCGACTGGAAAACCAAAAGGGGTGATGGTCGAACATCGTTCGGTCGCGAACTTGGCTGGCAATCTCGAACAGCTGGATTTATGTAAGCAAGGTCAACGTTGGGGTTGGTTGGCCTCTTATGCTTTTGATGCTTCGGTTCAGGCTTTGAGTCAACTGATGTTGGGACGCTCATTGTTACTCATTTCTGATCAATGTAAACGCGATCCTGTGCTGCTCGCGCCTTTACTCGATTCATTATCGGTAATGGATTGCACGCCCATGATGGTCGAAGTGTGGTTTGCTGCTGGTCTTGCAGATCGCCTGCCTCATTTACTCATTGGTGGAGAAGCAATTAGCCAAAAAATGTGGGATCAACTCGTCGGATGGCAAGCACAGTACTCGAAAAAAGCCGTGAATGTGTATGGCCCTACCGAGTGTACGGTTGACTCGACTGCCTGCGTAATTGAAGGGCGATTGCCAAATATCGGAAAAATACTCAATAACGGTAAGGCCTATGTTCTTAATTCTTATGCAGGCTTGGCTCCGCAAGGTATCGCTGGTGAATTGTATATTGGTGGCGTTGGCGTAGCTCGTGGTTATTTGAGTCGCCCTGAATTAACGACTGAGAAATTTGTCTGTGATCCATTTTGTGATGGCGCAGACGCAGATCGCGGCGAACGTTTGTACAGAACTGGGGATTTGGTGCGTTGGCTGCCGGATGGTAAGTTAGAATTTTTGGGACGAATTGATCAGCAAGTAAAAATTCGCGGTTTCAGAATTGAGTTAGGTGAAATCGAACATACTTTGCGACAGCATGGGAAAATCAATGATGCCGTAGTCATTACCAAAGAAACCGCCGCAGGGGAGCAAGCGCTAGTAGCCTATATCGTCAGCAATGAAGGCAAAGACGGCAATGAAGGTAGCGATGATGGCGAGGAGGGCTTGATCGCATCACTACGTCTGCATTTAAGTTTGACGCTTCCCGATTACATGGTGCCCGCGGCTTTTATGCGGCTCGATAAGTTACCGCTGACGACCAATGGAAAACTGGATCGTAAGGCGCTGCCGGAACCAGATCTTTCTCGCTCGAAAAAAGACTACATTGCACCAAGTAGCGAAACTGAACATGCGCTTTGCCGTATCTGGCAAGAGGTTCTAGGCTTAGAGCGCGTAGGGGTTACCGACAATTTCTTTGAGCTAGGGGGACATTCTTTATTGTCGATGAAAATCTTGGCGGTGATACGTGCCGAGTTTCATATTGATATTCCAGTGCGCGCTATTTTCTCCGACCCCACGATAGCGGCGATCGCGATCTACATCGACGCACTTACTATGAATAATTCAAATTCGCCTCATATGAGTGCTGATGATATAGAAGAAGGAATGTTCTAATGCCCAGCCGTATCTTGCTTGAAGCAACAAAAAAAGGGATTCATTTGTTTTTGAAGGATGGCACGCTGGCGTTCAAGGCGCCGCCAGGCGCGTTAACTTCTGAACTTAGAGCTGCCATTACCGCCAATAAGAATGCGTTGATAGATTTACTTCGGTCGCATGAAAAGAGTTTGACTGCGGCACCGCAAATTAAAGTCAGAGAACACGAGGAAGGGTTAGGCATCGCTTCTGCTATGTCCTCTTATTCCCAACAACGACTGTGGTTGCTGGATCAAATCGATGGTGGTAGCGCGCATTACAACATGCCTAGTGCGCTTAAGCTTACCGGGGCATTGGATCACCCGGCGCTGAGTCGCGCTTTTTCTAGCATCCTAGAACGTCATGAGAGTTTGCGTACTTACTTTACTCTCGGTGACGATGCTCAAGTGCGGCAAATAATCCAACCGGCAAAAGACATGGTGGTGGCGGTGACGGATTTGAGCCAGATGAGTGCCGACGAGCGGGATGCAAAAGTATTTGCATTACTTAAGGCAGAGACCACGACAGGCTTTGATTTGAGTGGTGACTTGATGTTGCGTGTACGACTGCTTAAGTTGGCACAGGACGAACATATTTTGCTGGTGACCATGCACCACATCGCCTCTGATGGCTGGTCGATGACGATCTTGATCAATGAATTTGCTCGCCTATACACTGCGTATGTTGAGGGGCAAGCCTATCCTTTAGCACCGTTGGCGATTCAGTACGCCGACTACGCGCATTGGCAACGCAATTGGTTACAAGGCCAAGTGCTCAATTCACAATTAGATTACTGGGCGAAGCAGCTAGCTAGCCTGCCAGTGGCGCACAGTCTGCCCTTAGATCATGCGAGACCACAGCTGCAAAGTTTTAATGGCGCTTTCCTAGAAACCTACATTGATGTTGAGACCAGCACTGCCTTGAATGCACTATGCCAGAGTGTTGGTGCGACACTCTTTATGGGATTGCACGCGTGTTTTTCAATCCTGCTTTCGCGTTACAGTAATGAGACTGATATTGTCATGGGCAGTCCGATCGCCAATCGTGAGCAAGCAGAAGTAGCAGCCTTGATTGGCTTCTTCGCGAACACCTTGGTGTTGCGTAGCGATCTCTCAAATGAACCTAGCTTCTTGACGATGCTAGAAAGAAGTAAGGCCATGTTGTTGGATGCTTATGCACATCAACAGGTTCCTTTCGAACAGATTGTAGAGCGTCTGCAACCGCAACGTAGTATGAGTCATAGCAGTTTATTTCAGATTTTATTGGTGCTGCATAATAATATCCAGGGCGAGACACTTGCTTTACCCAATTTGACACTTAGTCCGGTCGAGCAAACCAATAATATCGCCAAGTATGATCTTAGTCTCATGGTCGGCGAAAGCGAGCGCGGTTTAGAACTAGGTTGGGAATACAATACGGACTTGTTTGAAGCGCGTACCTTGGAGCGCATGGCGCTTCATTTTGAATTTTTGCTGAAGGGATTACTACGCGAACCGCATAAAAAAATAGCTGACATTGCCATGCTAGCTGAAGCGGAACGCCATCAACTCTTGGTCGATTGGAATGACACTAAGTTTGATTATCCGCAAAAAAAATGTATACACGAATTTTTTGAAGAGCAGGTTAAGCATAGTCCAGATGCCATCGCGGTGGTGTTTAAAGATCAGCAGTTGAGCTATGCAGAACTCAATGCTAAAGCCAATCAATTGGCACATTTTTTGGTTGAGAAACAAGGCGTTCAAGTTGATGATTTGATTGGTCTTTGTTTAGAGCGTTCCTTGGAAATGTTGGTAGGTATACTCGGCACTTTAAAAGCGAGTGCGGGGTATTTACCGCTTGACCCTAGTTATCCGAGTGAGCGTTTGCATACTATGCTCGTTGATGCCGCACCCAGAGTGTTACTCACACAAGCGCACCTGTTAGAACGTTTACATCCCTTAGAGAGTTTGCATAGTACACATACGCAAGTGGTCGCCTTAGATGGGGAGTGGCAGGAAATCGCGGTTTATTCACCACAAAACCTCGCTAGACTACCAGGACAAACAACGCAGCAATTGGCCTATGTGATTTACACCTCGGGCTCTACAGGTAAGCCTAAGGCGGCGGGAGTGCAGCACATAGGTGTGACCAATTTATTACACTGGTATGCCCACGAAATCGGCGTAGACGATCATACGCGTGCATTGGTAGTGACTTCATTTAGTTTTGATTTGACACAAAAAAATCTGTTGAGTGGCGTGCTTGGTGGCGGGCAGGTTCACCTCTCGCTTGAGCCATTCGATCCGGTCAACATCATCGCAGAAATAGAGCAACATCAAATCACGTTGGTGAACCTCACTCCAAGCGCCTTTTACGCCATCATCGATGCCGATAATGGCAACAGCCTGTGCAGCCTACGTCATGTTATTTTGGGTGGAGAGCCGATTAGTGTCGCGCGGATAGCCCATTTGGCGAAGTCTTACCCGCTACTAAAAATCGTCAATAGCTATGGCCCTACGGAGTGCTCTGATGTGGTTGCCTATCATGTGCTTAAGGGGGATTGGGCCGCAGACGAAAACGCCGTGATTCCGCTCGGTCGACCCATACCTAACACGCAGCTCTATATCCTCGATCAACATCGGCATCTGGTACCACAAGGTGTGGTCGGTGAAATTTATATTGGTGGTATTGGCGTCGGACGTGGTTACCTCAATCGTCCTGAACTCACCGAGGCCAGTTTTGTCCCAGACCCTTTCCGTACCGATTATTCGGGACGCATCTATCGTACCGGTGATCTTGGGCGCTGGTTAGCTGATAGCACCATAGAATATCTGGGTCGCAATGATCATCAGGTCAAGATACGCGGTTTTAGAATAGAACTGGGTGAGATAGAAAACGCCTTGAACGCTCATGTTCAAGTAAAAGAATCCATCGTCGTGGCGCGAGATATGGGCACAGGTGACAAGCGCTTGGTCGCCTATGTGGTTGCGTACACGGCAGACGAAGAGCGGCAAGAAGATCCCGCATCTAGCGCATCTAAGGCCGATTTGATCGCTCAACTCAAGCGACACTTGGGACTATCTTTGCCCGATTACATGGTGCCGAGTTTTTTTGTGTTAATGGAGGCTTTGCCTCTGAGTCCCAATGGGAAGGTCGACCGTAAAGCACTCCCAGAGCCAGAAATGGGTAGTGGTAGTGCAGTCTATGTGGCGCCGCGAACTACCGCGGAAATCATGCTCGCCGCCATCTGGGCTAAGGTACTGCGCTTGGAACGGGTGGGGATTCATGATAACTTTTTTGAGTTGGGCGGACATTCACTGCTAGCGACTCAAGTGGCGAGCCAAGTGCGGGTGCAGTTTGCATGTCATATGGTTTTGCGTAACCTATTTGAAGCGCCCACGATTGCTCTGTTATGTGCACACTTAGCATTGATTGCTAATAGTGCTAACGATACCGCGCGCTTACCTCTACTGAGCTATAGTCGTGACCGGATACTGCCGCTTTCTTACGCTCAGCAACGCTTGTGGTTCATGCAGCAGTTGGAAGGGGATAGTGCGACTTACAATATGCCGGCTGCATTGCGTTTGCGCGGTAAACTTGATGCCAAGCTGCTGCATACAGCATTGCAGCAATTAGTGCAGCGGCACGAGATTTTGCGTTCGCAATTCATCGATATCGGTGGCGAACCGCGATTGGAGATCGCGACCAATTTAAGTTTTCCTTTAGACGTTTTTGAGATCAGTGAAGCAGAATTAGCGACGCGAGTTCAAGCGCACGCGAATCATCATTTTGATCTCGCTCAGGGACCACTGTTGATCGCCCAATTGCTGCGTTTAATTGAAAATGAAGTGGACAATGAATATGTCTTGCTGATTAATATTCATCACATCATTTCTGATGGTTGGTCCTTGCAAATACTGGCCGGTGAATGGATGCAGTTATACCACGCCAACTTGCACCAACGAGAGCACAATTTGGCAGACCTAGCCATCCAATATGCCGACTACGCTTGCTGGCAACGTGAGTATTTGGAAGGTGAGGTTATAGAAAAGCAGTTGAGCTACTGGCAGGAAAATTTAGCAGGTGCGCCGGAATTACTCAATCTCCCCTTAGACCGCCCACGTGGACCAGTACAAAGTTTTGCAGGTGCGAGTGAGAATCTGAGTATAGAAACAGCGCTGACGCAAGGTCTGCACCAACTCAGTTTGCAAGAGAACGCTAGTATGTTCATGACCTTGCTGTCGGCTTTTGCACTATTAATGTCACGTTATAGCGGTGAAAGCGACATCATGATTGGCACTCCTTCTGCCAATCGTGATCAGCCCGAGTTGGAGGGACTGATAGGTCTGTTTCTTGGGAATCTGGTGCTGCGTATTGATCTCTCGGAGCAGCCAAGTTTTCGCACGCTATTGGGCCGTGCGCGCGCTACAGCTTTGGATGCCTATTCCAACAGTGATGTGCCATTTGAACGCATCGTTGACGCCTTACAGTTGCAACGTGATCTAAGTCGTAATCCCTTGTTCCAAGTGTTTTTTAATATGGTTAACCTCCCTGAGCAATTACCGGAGGCAC
>JAIELM010000189.1 GCA_019752975.1 Undibacterium sp.
TTTCGACGAGATCTGCACGTTGTAACTCGTCTGCAACGAGCTCTCCTTTTGAGATAAGCTGATTGCCCCAAGCGTCATAAATTGTCCGAGGCGTTGTTAGGCCGACCTTGATATCTTCTTGCTTAATTGGGACTAGTGAAGACAATTCATTCATGCACGACCTTTAAGTTGGAAATGGCGATTGAATACTCGACGAGTATTTTATTGTATCGTGAAAATATGTTTTTGGTGGCTTTGTCAATGCAAAGAGAGACAATTGAGGGCTGGTCGTAATACAAGATGAACAAGATGAAGCTGGTACTTACCTGAAATACCTGCTGGTGCCAGTCGGCTTCTTGTGAGTAAGGGAATTGGAATTTGGCGTGTTGACGTGAACTATCATTTGCTCGGTTTACTTGATTCTCACCTTGTTTGAAGGTGAGAATCAAGTTTTTCAGTTGCGGTGTAAAGCTTATTACTTCGTTCTTTAATCTACTTTAGGACTTACACAAAACAGACGCTAGCGTTGTTGCGTTCGCCTTGTCGTATAAGCTTACTGTCTGCGGCTCCGCGCCTAGCCAGCGCAATTTTACGTAAGCCCTATTCTTAAGCTTGATTAGTAATTTGCCACCAAACTCACACCCGATACAGCAGCGTAGCCATTTACCAAAAGATAGTAAGTACCGGCAGCGGGATTAGAAATGGTGATGGTCTCTACCGTAGTCGAACCATCGGATTTCTGTGTGTAAGAAGTTGTCGTTGGCGCTGAACCCATTTTTACATAGATATCCGCATCACCAGTACCGCCAGTGGTTTTGAAAGTAAGGCTAGGACGGCCTGCTGGAACTGTGATTGTGTACAACTTACTTGCACCTGTGGCGAGTGCAATGCCGGTTACTGGTACACCGTTTGTCAAGACGTTACCACCTGGACCCGTCGAATAATTGGCGACTATTTGATAGCCACTTGCTGCTGCATAGCCATTGAGTAAAACATAGTAAGTGCCGGCAGTTGGGCTGGTTAGAGAGATGCTTTCAGCAGTGGTTGAGCCATCTGATTTTTGCAAATAGCTTGTAGTTGTAGGCATAGTACCCAATTGCACGTACATATCAACGTCACCTGTGCCACCAGAGGTAGCGAAACTTGCACTACTCGCCCCTGCTGGTACTACAAGTGAATAGCCTTTTTGGGCGTTCGCTGCAAGTGATAATCCGGTTAACGCAACACCGTTAGTGAGAGGCGTAACGGTAGGTGGGACGACCACGCCACCAACGATAGGGTGAGAGATATCACAACGGTTAGTGTCATTAGACCAAGTACTTTGCATGACAAAGTTACCTGTTGCCATACTGACGTTTGCCATTGCACCCTGTCCACTACGAATCCATGAGCATTCATCGGCATTTTCTTGGCCATCGCTAGCATTTGTCCATCCGCCAGCCGGATTTTGATCGGAAATGGTTTCAGAATATTCATGACCTTCGACGATCGTAAACCCGTCCAATATACCGGATACTGAGTTCATACCGCAACCAGAACCTGCATCGGTATTGTAGGGCATATTGGTATAGGCTAAATCACCATAACTACTAGTGAAATAGTTATGCCAAGCGCACCAACCACCATTCGGGAATCCATCAGGATGCGTTCCCGTAGGTGAGAGAATGACATATTGCGCGTAACGATTAGATGCCGCTGTTGTGTTACCAAAGTGAGCCGCCGCTTTTTTTGTTTCTGCTTCTAATTGTGTGACAGTTGCGTTGGATGGAGATGCTGCTGAGTTGTCATACCAGATACCCGCCAAGGCACCACCTGTGGGGTAGCCCACGTGAGGGGCGGCAGTTGGACAGGATGTCGCGCCGCGCGCAACTAATGGGCCATCACAATATTGTGTCATTACACCAGACCATAGCTCGCCACCTGTGCCTAGGCCCTTAAACATTGCTTGTAATTTTGGAATAGCACCGTATGTATCACCAGTTAGCGTCATATCTCCACTACCATTGGTGCCCGCAGAGCCCCATTGCGAACCGTAGACAACCAAGTATACTTTTGGGGTACCACTTGTTACACCAATGCCATTGACACCACCACCATAGGCCAGTGTTTTGGCTGCGAGCAGGCCATTTTTTCCGGTTGGCGCATTTGCGCTTTCCCATTGTTTCATTTTTTCGTGAGTTTCTATCGTCGGCATTACCCCGTGACGATAAGGATGCCCATATGCAGGTGAGTGTGGATTGCTGGTAATACTTTTCTCTTGTGCCATTAGATTGTTAGAAGCGAAACCGATGAGTGCCAGAATCGGTAACAGCGTTCTGATTTTACTATGTTTCATTTTCATCCCTTTTAAAAATTAAATTTAATTAGAGTTATTTGAATTGTTGAGTCTCGAAATATATTTACGATATCCAACGGTAGCATTAAATCGCAAATCTAATTGTTTAGGGTGAAGTGGTATGGTTTCTAAATTACATTATTTTTTTATGATATTAAGCTTTTGAAGTATATTAATGAATAACTGTAAATCCACATTTAAAGTTATATTTTTTAAAAAAAATATACTAAACATACTGTATTTCGCCATAAATAGAAAAAATGTTTTAACTAAATTGGCTGTTGTTATTTTTTTATTTCCTGTTGGAAATATCAATCTATTTATATTTTATGCGTTGAAATATTAAAATAACTAGCAATTTTCAATCTATGTCGCTACCGATCATGATGCTACCTCACTATGATTAGTGCCAGCATTTATCGTGTGTACACCTCAAGTACACCCTAAAAAGCCTTGTAGCTCACAACGAAAAATATAATCCAGATGCGCTCGATCCCATCCGCGGAGGAATGAACTGAGGTCGTACTTACTGTACAAAAATGGGTGTGATCCGATTCAAATTATTCAATCTAGCTTCAATGCTCATCATGGGTGACAGTATTTTGGGATTAGTTGAATTCTCTCTTGTAGGCGTACGCATCTACCTACAGTTATCCGTGTATACTGCTCGCGCATCTTTTCGATGCTTGCGACACTATTTCGCTCGCCACACTTCAAGGAAAAACCATGTCCCATCCCCGCCCACACGCTTGGTCTGAGCTCACTTCTAGTCCTATTTCTGAAGAGGCGATACGTCTACATCATCAACCTGCTGAACAATATAAGCTGTATGTAAATACCTATGTTGGTGGGGAGCGCGTGAGTATTAAAGCGTCCCACGCATTCACTTTGTACGTGGTGCAAGGATCATGTAGTTTGCAACTAGTAGAAACCAGTCTCCCTATGATAGAAGGACAATGGTTAGCACTAGAGGCACAGGTACTTGATTGTGTCGTGGGTGCTGAAGGTGTTCGTATTGTCAAAGTTTTTTCACGCTAAAGAATCCACTAATGACGACCACCCCAGAGCCAAGAGACGAGGCGCTGCACGAGGCACGATTATGGCGAGATAAAGGCTGGACGGCTCGCGTCATCAAGAATGAAGAGGATGAAGGTTGGGCGGTGGCCATGATCAAAGACGGTGAGCCAGAACCTGCTTTGGTTGGTCCTTGGACCATGGGTAGGGATAAAAAAAATCCTAAACCCTTGGATAGCAATGCCTTTAATACCTTAGTCAAAACCGCCTCGGAAGTGATACGTCGACACGAACAACAATGGCATGCCACATTACATCAAAGTGTGATGCTCAATACCCCCGACGCGGATTACCGAATTTGCTTGGATATCGTGCCTGACGAAGACGATCCAACTGCTTCATTAAGTGCCATCGATCAGTGTGGAAATGTGGTGGCCAAAATCAAAGTTCCATTGAATTTTAAACTCAGCCTAACGCAAGCACAACAATGGTGGGAACGCGAATTTGCGCGTATGGATTAGTGCTACAACGCGCCGCTCTCTTTTACCTCCAAATACCGATTCACTAAACTCATACTTAAACGTTCGGGGGTAATGTCAATCAGTTGCGTGCTGCGTATTCCTAGGTTTTTGATGGCGCGATCGCGTAGTTGCAGGTAATGGGTGGTGGCACTATAGCGTAGCGCATCGTTGAATTGTTCAACGGGTGCGTTGAGGGCAGCGTCTAGGCTTTTCTCTCTCAAGCTGGCGCACATCACCAAGTGTTTAGTCGATAGCAGTTCGCAGGCACTTTTCATGGCGCTATCATCTTCGTCGCGTAAATTGGTGATGAGGACGACGAAGGCGCGTTTGCGCAATTTCGTCAGTAAGGTGCTGGCGGCCAGCGTATAGTCAGGCGCAACCTCACCTGCTTGCAAGTCGTAGACTCCGGCTAACATACGATCTAAACCGACTCGTCCTTTATGCGGTGCCAGCCAACGTGACTCGCCACCAAAGCTCAATAGGCCGATGGCATCGCCCTGTTTCTGCGCAATGAAACTTAAGGTCAATATCGCATTTAAAGCGTGGTCAAAATGGCTGGTCACACCATCCTGCGCCAGCATACGTCTACCGGTATCCAATAAAAATACCACTTGCTGATCGCGCTCTTCTTGGTATTCTCGGCTGATGGGTTTCTGGTAACGGGCCGTGGCTTTCCAGTCTATGCTGCGTTGACTATCTCCTTGGCGATAGTCGCGCAATTGACGAAAGTCGGTACCTTCACCACGCCTGCGCTTGCGGATCGCTCCTACTGAGGGAGCGCGTTTGTCAGTGGCGTTGATGGTATTGCCGAGTAGTTTAGAAAAATCCGGAAAGACTTTCACGGCTTGACTTTCTCCCAGTCGAAAACAGCGTTCCCAGCATCCGAAATAACCATAAACTTTGACAAAGCAAGTACCAAATACCGCATCTCCTCGCCGTGACGGGCGAAGTTGATACGTGATGCGGGTGTGTGCTTGTGGTGCAACTTGACAACGATGCAGTAAGCCTTGCAGTTCCCAGTGACTAGGATAGTCGTCGATGACTTCCAACTTGATGGTAGCGTCGCTGCAATTGTGTAAGCTCAAGCTCACTTTATTCCAGACATCAACTGGCCAAACGCCTTGTACCTGGCGATCCACGTTCAAACTGGGGGAGCTACGCAATTTCCATAAATCTACCAATGAAAATAGCAAAAGCAAGCCAGCACCAGTCCATACCACTACGCGTACGGAGGGGAAAAAGAATTGCAGGAAAGCCAAAGCGGATAACGCGAAGACTGCTCCTATTAGACGACGGGTAGGGCTCATGCAATGATCTCGGTTTTAAGTCCTTCCCACCGTTTGTGTGGGAATCTGGGTTCAGAATTAGGAACGTGGCGCGGCGATTTGATCGATCAAGTTGGCTAAGATTGTGTCGCTACTTAGTCCATCTAATTCACTCTCTGGCGATAATGCCACCCTATGTCGTAATACCGGTAGGGCAGCAGTTTTAATGTCGTCAGGAGTGACAAAATCTCTTTGATTAAGTAAGGCAAAAGCACGGGCGATTCGGATCAAGGCGATCGAACCACGTGGCCCAGCACCGACCGCAATACCGGTGGCATCGCGGGTACTCCTGACGATGCGTATGGCATAATCGGCGACTGCATCGTCTACGCTAATTTGTGCCACTAATTGTTGTAATGCGATGATAGTCTCGGGTTTGATGACGGTATTTACCTGCTTTACTTCCAGCCCATCTCCAACCCGTTTATGGGTCACCATCGCTAGCATGGCTGCTTCTTCTTGTAAGCTAGGATATTCCATACAGCACTTAATTAAGAAGCGATCTAGTTGCGCTTCTGGGAGTGGATAAGTACCTTCGTTTTCTAGCGGATTTTGAGTTGCTAAGACCATGAAGGGGGCTTCTAGAACATGCGATTCGTTTTCTATCGTGACCTGTCTTTCCTGCATGACTTCTAATAAAGCCGACTGGGTTTTTGCCGGGGCGCGATTGATTTCATCGGCTAACAAAAGGTGGGTAAATACCGGTCCTTTACGCACACTAAAACTCTGATTCTTAATATCGTAAATGGCGTGACCCATGACGTCAGCAGGCATGAGATCGGGCGTGAATTGGATTCTTGCAGAAGTGCCTGAAAAAGTTTTGGCTAAGGCCTTCACAAGCAGCGTTTTACCTAGACCCGGCACACCTTCTAATAGGATATGACCAGCGGCCAAACAGCAAGCCAATACTTGATCGACTACCTCATGCTGCCCTACGATGGCACGGCGAATTTCTTCACGTAGGCGATTGACGATACTCGCTGCTTGCTGCAGTCGTTCGGGCGTGATCCCTGAGCTGTTGGTGGCTGTAGCGGATTCATTTTCTTGCTTATTTTGTGTGCTGACGTTGCTGCTCATAATGCTTCCTCAATTGTTGAAGTAGTTGAATTTGTCGAGTAAAACCAAGCGGCGTGCTGGCGGGAGCATCCAGCCAAGCGTGTGCCAGTTCGGTGCTATTGACACCTAATTCGGCGGCGAGGCGAGTCACTTGATCTTCATTGGATAAACGGAGTAATTCGGGAGCGCGTTTTTTGA
>JAIELM010000241.1 GCA_019752975.1 Undibacterium sp.
CCTTCGCGTCTCGGCGTTGAGGTGTTTTCGATCTTTTTCTCAAATTACCTCTTTCGCGACAGCCTCTAAAGCTCGGTAAGCGATTAAAATTTTTGAACTATTCAGCCTCAAGTAAGCCGTCTTTCCCGCATGATTTTAGCGGGAATCCAGCGACTTTTGTTCAGTAACGAACACCACTAGATCCCCGATTAGACCCTCGGGGATGACGTAAAATGGATTGACATATTCTGAAACTTTTTCTCCGTTTATAAGGGGCGGAATAACTACAAATTTTTTATCCTTAAATCGAAATTCGCCACCCCTTAAGTCGTAAGCCCCACATCAAGACGGCAAACACTGCAGTAAAACTTGCCGCAAAAGCGAACGATGCAAACGCCGCGTCATAAGTCACTGCCAAACCGCCAAATGCCAAAGGGTATAGCTTATCCATCCAAGCTGTCCCCGCCAGCACACAAGTAGCGATCCAAGACAAGGCATAAGCGGCAATCGCATTCACACCAAAGCTCTTACCCACAGCGGGTAAGCCACGTAAGTCAATGAGTCTATGTGCCAAGGCCAAGGCAAGGTAAGCTAAGCCGCCTGTCCACAACACAAAAGAGGAAGTCCAAAGCTGTTTATTGAGCGGCAGCACCCAAGACCATATAGCGCCCAAAAACAAGGCCACTAAAGCATATTGCCACAAACGTTGTGCCTGCCCATTGCGTAACCACGCTCCCGCCAATACGCCCATCAACACCGTCGCCAACGCTGGCAAAGTAGAGAGTATGCCCTCAGGCTCTTGCGCCAAACCAGTCTTAGCATCAAAGGCGTAGGCCAATTTACCCAAGACCGCAGTATCAATCTTGTCGGCTAAATTAAGCTGAGGCTGATAAGTTCCACCAAAATACAGCAGCGCCCAATAAGCTAATAAAATCACCGCCAACAGCAACGCCAACTGACGCAATTGACGCACATAAATGGTCAAATATCCCGCCAAAATAAAACAAATTCCAATCCGCTGCAGCACACCAAGTAGACGAAAATCTCGCCCGGGAATCAGTAAATGCGCAATCCAATGTAAGACTAAGCCTAAACCAATTATCCTCACCCCTCGCCAAAACACGGCGCGCATCATCACACGGCGATTGGCTCCCTGCTCCAATTTTGGTACCAAAGCCAAATACAAGGAGACGCCAACAATCAGTAAAAAAAATGGAAAAATAAAATCCGGCGGAGTGCAGCCATGCCAAGTTGCATGTTCCAACCATGAATAAACATGATCCCAATCGCCGGCATTATTGACCAATAACATTGCGGCGACAGTCAAGCCGCGCAGTGCATCGACGGACGAAAAACGAGGCGAAGATGTGACTGTAATTGACATAAGCATTATCCTAAAAAAAGAAAATGAGACCGAGTGCTCAAAAAAATTTAATACCACTTTTAAATTTTCGTGAAAGTTTTTTCGTCTCAAATTATAGACGAAAAACTTTCTATTTTTCCATATTGGTACTTAAGTGGATTTAATTATATAAAACCAGTTGACCAAGATGCGGTTGAATAGTATGTTGTGGTCTTCACTCGTTCAAAAAAAGTATAAACCCAATTCGAGATTAATCTTATGACAATCAAAAAAAATTCTTCACGTTCACCCATCACTTGGGTGTCAACGCTCTACATTGCCGAAGGTTTGCCTTTATTTGCCATCACTCTGCTAGCTGGACTAATGTACAAGAGCCTAGGTGTCAACAACGATGATATTGCTTACTGGACTGGTCTCATCGGTTTTGCTTGGGTATTTAAACCTCTTTGGAGTCCGTTTTTAGAAGTCATCCAAAACAAAAAAATGCTGGTCATCCTTTTTCAATTAATAGGTGGTCTCAGTTTAGGTCTAGTCGCACTTTCTATGCAACTACCCAATTATTTTGCCATTAGCATAGGCTTACTCGCCATGGTCGCCATCGCTTCAGCCACCCACGACATCGTCGCCGATGGCCTGTATATTGCTAGCTTAAACCACCAACAACAAGCCCAGTACGCAGGTTGGCAAGGTGCCTTCTACAACGTTGCCCGTTTTCTTTCATTAGGTGTACTTATCGCCTACGCAGGAGAGCTGCAAAAAACCATGCCCCCTGCTCAAGCATGGGCAATTATCTTTGCACTTTTAGGCCTTGGTTTAGTCGCGCTAGCGCTTTATCACACATGGAGTTTGCCCAAAGAAAAACCTCAAGAAACGCGTCCAAGTATGCGTGATGTCTATGATACTTCTGTCCTTGTCATTATCGATTTTTTCAAAAAACCCGGTATTTGGATGATGATTCTATTTATTATCTTGTTTCGCACAGGAGAAGGACAAGTTCAAACCATTGGCCCCTTATTTTTAAAAGAAATCAAAGCCAATGGTGGACTTGGACTCACCGACGCCCAATTTAGCTTGGTCTATGGACTCTCTGGTACCATTGCTTTTATCGCTGGCAGCATCTTCGGCGGATATTTCGCTGCTTGGTTAGGGCTGCGCCGTGCCTTGCTATGGCTCATTCTCATGATGAATGTTCCTAACTTAGTTTTCTTCTTTTTGAGCACAACCATGCCTGACAATCTAGGTATCATTAGCGTCGCGCTGTCGTTTGAAATGTTCGGCTACGGTTTTGGTTTCGTGGGACTTATCCTCTTCATGATGCAAGTGGTCGCTCCCGGAAAATACCAAACCGCTCACTACGCACTCTCTACTGGCGTGATGTATTTGGGTTTCAACATTGCAAAAATGATGAGCGGAAAAATACAAATGGCACTAGGCTACAAGAATTTTTTTATTTGGGTCTTAATTTCCGCGATTCCGGCACTTATTTTGTCGCGCTTCTTAAATATTAAAGACAAAGAAAAAACCAATGAAGCAGCAATTGAAGGGGCAACGGTAGACCTGTAGTACATTGCGCTCAGGTGACAATGTCACCTGAGCTTTATTCGCCACATGCTGTTCAAAATAGCGAGTTTTTTGAAGCCACGAAAAAATCCAGCGCAACTCAACTCCACTTAAAATACAGAACCAACACTATCCTCTACGCGATTTTTCAAATTTTATTCTTGCGATAAATCCTGTGAGAGAAACTCCCAATGAAACCAGGTTGGCCTTTGGGCGTGTCTGAGGAATCCAAGGGTGTGTCGCCCCCCGTTGTGGTAGCACTACTTGGTCAAACAATTCTCCATAAACATCGCCCAGCGCCACAGTATGATTAAGTGGCGGCAGACGACCATCATCAGTAGCAATTATTCTAGCGATGTCCACCAAGTATAAATGGATGAGTTCACTCGTTTGCTCTTGTCTTTCAGCTAGTGATCTTAGTGGGTCTGCCCAGATCGCATCACCGATATTGAGGACAGTTTCAAAGTACACATTCGCTCTAGTCAATGGAGATGGGACTCCTACAACAGGAGGATTACGCAAGATGTCGGCAACCATCACATGATCGTGCTGTCGTCGCCCATCTCTTTGTTCGGGCGGTTGCCCAAGGCCGGGCAACGGAAAGTCAGCGAACTCGTACCCCCCAGAGGCGGTATTGCCTTTATGTATTTTTCTAGGCGTATGAATCGGGGCAAATACGTTCACTGCTGCATCATTGATTCCCCTGAAATCTGACGGTATATTGTGAACGCCAATCTCATGTGCCAGCAAGCCTAACAATTCACCCACTGTCGCTGCTTGGGCAAATGGCCGTTGAACCGTGATTTGAATCGTAGGAAAGGGATTCGGCGCTTCTAGAACGGTAATAGTTTCGGCCGGATTATCCCCTTCTATGTTACTTTGTCCACCAGCAAAATCTGCCCCTCCTTCCGCTTCAACCGACACCACGAGTTGTTGAACATGGAGGTTAGGATCATTGTTGATCGTCGTCACAAGGATATCAACCGCACTTTGCAAGCGCGCACCAGCATCAGCGGTCAAAGGAGCGGGAGTATGAATAGCAAATGGGGGCACTCCATAAATAACCCTTTGAATGGGACAAGAGGAGCTATTTGAGAGAGAAAAATTATTGTAGGTTGTTACATTTTGATGCGCAAACTGAGCAAGGCTGGCCATCTCTTGTGTCTGATTTCTCGCGATCATATCTGGTCGAGACCGCAAAAATTGAGCTGCTTTTGCCCCCATCACATCCGCTTCATTCTCCAATATCGCATTGTCATTGACGTTCACATTACCTTGCATTTGCATGCTAGGCTTGACCCTTCCTTGCTGCTGCTGAACTACATGCCACGCCTCATGAGGCAAATGCTTTTCCTGCCCTGGCGCCAAATGGATATCGACTCCTTGCGCGTACGCATGGGCGTTGAATTTGGCGGGCTTTAGAGAGTTGTAATGAACTTTGACATGATCCATGCTCAGGCCGGCCAAAAGTTCTATGCCTGTTTTAAGTTGGTTTGGCAAGCCAGTATTATTTGCTCTTTTTGACGCCATTTCTCGCCGTTGCACTAGTGGTAATGATGTGGCGGTATTGGTGGCAATGTCATGGTTATGTCTTGCTCGCAATGGACTACTCACATAGCGATACTCACCAAACGGTGTAGTGAGCGTATCGTCGTAGAATGGCGCTACCCGGTCCAAATCTGCACTACTGGGTCGTCGTTCTTGACGCGGTTGTGCTTTAGGTTCACTCTTAATTGGCATAGGCGAGAGTCGGTTTTCAAAAGTTCCAGAAAAACAAATACGAGTAGTCAATTGCCATTTCTAGGTTGATCTGTAGACGAGGGAAAAAGCCATGATGCCACAAATATAGGTATAGCAAAAGAAATATGGACCGCCAATATCATGTGGCACTATCAGCAATGCAAACGCCTGACACAACCACCCAACATTGGCACACCATATTCCACACAAAATCAGGATGACATGATCGAAGGACATGATAGAATTTAATCACAAAAATCCCGCGTGAAAGACTCGCATGTCAATCGCTCTCCAACTAAAACAAGTGCACTCCACTAGACAGAATTCTGTCACATCGACGACACCAAGCGTGCAAGCTACGGCACCGCAACACGCTACCGTTTTTGGTCCATATCGCTACAGCAATAGTCCCATCCAAGCGGCCAATCGTAACAAACTCACCAATCATAACAATAACGACACCGCCAAGACGCCGAGCAAGCATTTACCCACGCAACTTAAGAGCGGCATAGAATCGCTCTCCGGGGTACCGTTAGACGATGTCAAAGTCCATTACAACTCAGATCGCCCAGCGCTATTTAACGCACTCGCCTACGCGCAAGGACGAGAGATTCACTTAGCTCGAGGCCAAGAACGTCACTTGCCTCATGAAGCTTGGCATTTGGTGCAGCAAGCACAGAACCGCGTGAAATCGTCCACGCAAATGGCCGATGTCGCGATCAATACAAATTCTTCTCTCGAGACCGAAGCCGATGTGATGGGTAGTAAAGCACTGAGCTACCAAACCACGCAATCGCCGACTCCAGCGAATACCCACGCGCAAGAAGCGACAGGAAATTTCAATGGCAGCGCACCAGTCCAATTAAAAGTTGATAAATATCGCGCTGGTGCTTGGTTCTCATCGTTTGATCCTTACACCACGTTTTGGACCAAGAAAGAAGCCACCGATTACGATAAAAAATTACGTAATCAGGGGCGTGAAGAACTTAAGGCCAGGGTTCCTACCATTTATACCTATACCCATACCAAACCGGGAAATAAGCTGAGCTTTGCCTTACAGGGACCACACACCGTCGCGCACCGGGTCGTCTTGCAGTCATTGATTAATGCCACTACGGTACTTGAGGTGCATCAGATTTTTCACGATCAGGTACTCGATCCTAGTGATGCAGAAGAAGTGGTATTTACTGACGAAGCACCGCCTTCCGGCAGTTTTTCTTCAACATTAGAACCGCGCCTAGAACGCTTTGTCGCGGATTACACCAGTATTTACGATGAGAACATGCTGGAATTTGCAAAGACCTCGCCAGACTTAATTAAGTTAAAGCACATGACCAATCAACTGATCAATATGGATCCATATGCGGTCTATGCTTGGAAAACCACCAACCAGGCCTCCAAGAAAAGCTTGTCAGGCAAAGGGGAATCCGTTGCCAAACCCACTTGGAGTGATCTATACGATAAACCACCCTCATCAAGTTTTCGCGACGACGACAATTTGCAGTCTTTCGTCGATTCTCGGAAAGACCTGTTCAATAGTAATTTCTAACAAGCGAATACCACCACTTCCAAGCAAGTCGAAAAATAAATCCTCTCATCGTCAGCGGTGGGCGCATCACGCACACTGATCAGTTTTCAACCGAAGGAAGATCAAAACAATTCAACCTAAATTCCTCAGTTGGACGGGTTCGAGTGTGCATTTTTCCGCGTCTTTGGCAAGGCATAAATACCTTTGGTGCTGGGGAATCATCCCT
>JAIELM010000541.1 GCA_019752975.1 Undibacterium sp.
TTTCATTTTTTTGACTATTGCTATTTACTTTCACTAAGTGGAGGAGCGTGTAGTACCTTTCAGCCTACGGTATACTGTGCGCTAAATGATTCTTTTCGAGCGCCCAATGCCAAACAAATTCCCAGTAATTTCCATCGATGGCCCTACCGCTTCGGGTAAGGGTACGGTCGCGCACCGTGTCGCTAAACATTTGGGTTTTCACTATCTTGATTCGGGCGCTTTGTATCGCCTGACTGCTTTATCGGCAAACCAACATCATATCGAACTCACCGATGAAGAGAGAATTGCCAATTTGGCTCGCGTGCTTCCTTGTCGCTTTGTAAAAGGTCACGTGCTCTTGGATGGGCACGATGTGACGGATGCGGTAAGAGCCGAAGCGATCGGGGTTGCCGCTTCTAAAGTGGCAGTTTTACCTTTAGTACGCCGTGCTTTGGTGGAGTTGCAAGTTTCTTTTCGCCAGGAGCCAGGCTTGGTAGCGGATGGTCGGGATATGGGGACAGTGATTTTTCCGGACGCGGCATTAAAAATATATTTAACTGCAAGTGTCGCGGCACGGGCAAATCGTCGTTATAAGCAATTGATAGAAAAGGGTTTTCCTGCTAATATGGAAGACTTGGTGAAAGATTTGTCAGAACGTGATGCGCGCGACACTTTGCGCGCAGAAGCGCCACTCAAACCCGCACTAGGGGCGATGATCCTTGATACTTCCGATATCACTGCTGATGAGGCGGTGCATCAGATACTCACTTGGTACGCCAAAACTTAATTTTGACTCTTCGTTTTTTTAACCGTCTGTCCCGCGGGTTTTAGCGGGAATCTAGTATTTACCTATACTGCAGAAAGTGCAGCATATTGATGAATGCACGGTTATGAATGCACGGTTATGATTGCACGGTTAACTCTTTGGATTCCCGCGTTTGCGAGAAAGACGGTGTAAAACCCAGATCATCCAGAAAGTAGAGACTATTAAGGCACCAAAAAAAGTTTTTTTAGCCCTTTTTTAAACGCAGTAAAAAAGTTTAAAAAAGTTTTTAACCCACAACCCAGTTAATAGACATTCCGTCCTATTCTGGCTAACCCGATTGAAAAATTATGTCTACTGTTTTCATGTCCCAAGATTTCGCTACTGGTGCAGACAGCTTCGCCGCTTTATTCGAAGAGTCTTTGTCCCGCCAAGATATGCGCTCCGGTGAAGTGATTTCTGCTGAAGTCGTTCGTATCGACCACAACTTCGTGATCGTGAACGCAGGCTTGAAGTCTGAAGCCTTTATTCCTGTTGAAGAATTCAAAAACGACCAAGGTGAATTGGAAGTTAATATCGGTGATTTCGTATCCGTAGCGATCGAATCATTGGAAAACGGTTTCGGTGACACTATTCTGTCCCGCGACAAAGCTAAGCGTCTCGCTTCATGGCTCGCTCTTGAAAAAGCGCTTGAGTCTGGCGAAATGGTTATCGGTACTGTCAATGGTAAAGTAAAAGGTGGTTTGACTGTTCTCACGAACGGCATCCGCGCTTTCTTGCCAGGCTCATTAGTTGATACACGTCCTGTTAAAGACACAACTCCATGGGAAGGCAAAACCATGGAATTTAAAGTCATTAAATTGGATCGCAAACGTAATAACGTGGTCTTGTCACGTCGCGCAGTAGTGGAAGCGTCGATGGGTGAAGAGCGTCAAAAATTGATGGAAAACCTCAAAGAAGGTACGGTTGTTACTGGTGTCGTTAAAAACATCACTGACTACGGCGCGTTCGTTGATTTGGGTGGTATCGATGGTTTGTTGCACATCACCGATTTGGCATGGCGTCGTGTGCGTCATCCTTCCGAAGTCCTCACAGTTGGTCAAGAGATCACTGCTAAGATTTTGAAATTTGACCAAGAGAAAAACCGTGTTTCACTCGGTGTGAAACAATTGGGCGATGATCCATGGACAGGTTTGGCACGTCGCTACCCAGCAAACACACGTTTGTTCGGTAAAGTTACTAACTTGACCGACTACGGCGCGTTCGTAGAAGTCGAGCAAGGTATTGAAGGTTTGGTTCACGTTTCAGAAATGGATTGGACTAACAAGAACGTAGCACCAAATAAAGTTGTTCAATTGGGCGATGAAGTTGAAGTCATGGTTCTGGAAATTGACGAAGAGCGTCGTCGTATCAGCCTAGGTATGAAGCAATGTAAAGCCAACCCATGGGATGACTTCTCTTTGAACTTCAAAAAAGGCGATAAAGTCCGTGGCGCGATCAAATCGATCACTGATTTCGGCGTGTTCATTGGCTTGACTGGCAACATCGACGGTTTGGTTCATTTGTCTGATTTGTCTTGGAACGAAACTGGCGAAGAAGCAGTTCGTCGCTTCAAAAAAGGTGATGAATTAGAAGCCATCGTATTGGCAATTGATGTTGAGCGTGAGCGTGTTTCCCTAGGTGTTAAACAATTGGAAGGCGACCCATTCAATAACTATTGCGCAATGAATGACAAGGGCGCAATCGTAGTTGGTACGGTTAAGTCTGTTGAAGCTAAGGGCGCAGTGATTCAATTGGCTGACGAAGTTGAAGGCTATTTGCGTGCATCAGAAATCTCCCGCGATCGCGTGGAAGATGCAGGTACGCATTTGAAAGTCGGCGACAGTGTTGAAGCTTTGGTCTTGAATATTGACCGTAAAGCGCGTGGCATCCAATTGTCTATCAAGGCAAAAGATTCTGCTGATACACAAGAAGCCATGCAAAAAATGACTACAGCAGTTGATTCCAATGCAGCATCTGGTACAACTAGCTTAGGTGCATTGTTGAAAGCTAAGCTCGACAATAAAAACTAAGTCAGATTATTTATGACTAAGTCTGAGCTTATTGCTCGTCTGGCTGAACGATATCCGCAACTGGTAGCTAAGGATGTGGATATCGCTGTTAAAACCATTTTAGATGCAATGTCCGACGCGTTAGCGACCGGACAGCGCATAGAAATACGTGGTTTTGGCAGTTTTTCGCTGAACAGCCGTCCGCCACGTATAGGACGTAATCCTAAGTCTGGAGATAAAGTGATGGTGCCTGAAAAACGGGTGCCACATTTTAAACCTGGTAAGGAGTTGCGTGAACGGGTGGATGCGATGGTGGGACAGCCTATCATCACCTAGAGCGGGTGAAATGCCAATGTGGTAAGCGTGTTGTTGTGGTGAGCTTGCAACGGCGCGGAAATCGTGGTGACAGCGTAATTCGTCCTACAAGAAAACGACATAAAGGATTTCCTCTATGTCGTTTTTTTTCACGTACAATTTCGCTTATGTTGAAATCCTCAGTTTTACAGGAGAACGCTAAACTATGAAAATTATTTCGAAACTTATTTGGCTCATTGTCTTCGTACTTTTCTTCGGCTTCGCCTTGAAAAACGATCAAGTGGTTAACCTCAATTTTTTTCTTGGTTACCAAACTGCCGCTCCGCTAGTAATCCTTTTACTGGCTTTCTTTTTAGCTGGAACAGTATTTTGTTTGTTGGCGATGGCACCGATGGTGTTTAGACATAGACGCGATATTCATCGCCATCAAAAAACCATCGCTGAGATTGAAAAAGAACGACAACTAGAGCAAGCAACGGCGACACAAGCACCAGCACCAGACGGTGTTAGAAACTAAAAATTGTAATTATTCAGCCCCCTTTATAAACCATCTTTCCCGCATGTTTTTAGCGGGAATCCAGCGACTTTTGTTGAGTAACGGACGCCACTGGATACACGGTTAAACTCTAGTGAATGGCATAAAATAGGGTGGAGTACTTTGAAATTTCAACTTCGTCGTAGAGGTCTGAATAATTACTAAAAATTGTTAATTAGAATTTAGAGACTAGAAAGCACCCCGCAAACATGGAATTTGAAATCTGGTGGTTACTGGGAATTCCCTTTTTTTTTAGCCTAGGCTGGATCGCAGCTCGGGTCGATATACGCCAGCTCATTGCAGAATCGAGTAGCTTTCCCAAAGGCTATTTTAAGGGTTTGAATTTTCTCTTAAATGAACAACCGGATAAGGCGATAGACGCCTATATTGAAATCCTTAAATTGAATCCTGAGACGGTCGAGCTGCACTTTGCGTTAGGTAATTTATTTCGGCGTCGAGGCGAGACTGAACGTGCAATACGAGTGCATCAGAATCTTTTATCGCGTCCGGATTTGGCGCTTGAACAGCAAACTCAGGCGATGTTTGAATTGGGTCAAGATTACCTCAAGGCAGGGCTGTTGGATCGCGCCGAAGAGACCTTCAATCTACTCGTTGACAGTCAATATGCCAACCAAGCACGGCGTGCCTTGCTTGAGATTTATCAGCGTGAAAAAGAATGGCTTAGAGCGATAGACGCGGCTCTTGCTTTACAAGAATCCGGCGCTGGTGGTCGACAAAAAGAGATCGCTCAGTTTTACTGCGAAATCGCGCAAGACGAATTGGTGCATACCCATCCAGAAGCGGCAATGGCGATGCTAGAAAAATCGATCGCCACCGACCGGCATAATGTCCGCGCTGCGATCCTAATGGGTGACATTTATTTAGCCCAAGGCGAGATAGAACAAGCGGTCTTAGCTTGGCGCAAGGTAGAGCAACAAAGCGTACCTCACGTTGCCTTAGTGGCTCAACGTCTCATGGATGGCTATCGTAAATTGGAACGTCCGCAAGAAGGACTTAACTTACTCAAAGCCTATTTGGCGGAAGCGCCGTCGATTGATTTATTAGAAGTAGTATTTAAGGCCAGTCTGGAATTGGAGTCAGTGCAAAGCGCCAATCGCGTCGTTAGCGCAGAACTACGTCGCACGCCATCGTTATTAGGACTCGATAAATTGTTAGATGCGCGGATGATGGTGGCGCCACCAGAGATTTTGGCAGAGATTTCTTTGATCAAAAATGTGGTGCAAGGTTATGTACAAAGACTGACACGCTATCAGTGCACACATTGTGGTTTTAAGGCGCGTCAATTTTATTGGCAATGCCCCGGATGCAGTCGATGGGAAACCTATCCACCACGTAGGACTGAAGAATTGAATGTCATGAATTAGGATCTAATAGGCAAAGTGTAAAATCGCAGCGCTATCCGGCGAAGGTGCGGGAAGGTGTGTCAATAAAGTGATGTAGTAAGCCCTATTTGAAAAACGTGAACATATCAATCTCAACCTAAATCCAGTGTAGTCACGTAGAAATCACCGAGTGGCGGAAGACGCTATACTTTTTCGCCCTACGAGAGCAGATCAATTAAGTTGAAATAATCTAGAAAACATAAGAAGCAAAAAAATGAAAATTACCATCATAGGAACCGGTTACGTAGGTTTAGTCACGGGAGCATGCCTAGCCGATGCCGGGCATGAAGTGTTTTGTCTCGATGTCGATCAAGCCAAAATCGACCTGCTTAATCAAGGCGGCATCCCGATTCACGAACCCGGTTTAGACGAGGTCGTCGCCAGAAATCGCGCTGCTGGTCGTTTACAGTTTTCTACCGATGTTGCCGCCAGTGTCGCGCATGGACAAGTGCAATTTATCGCAGTTGGCACACCGCCTGATGAGGACGGTTCGGCCGATTTGCAATACGTAGTTGCTGCGGCACGCAATATCGGTAAGCACATGAGCGAATTTAAAGTCATTGTCGACAAATCCACCGTGCCGGTTGGCACAGCAGCGCTGGTTTCGCGAGCGATTGCGCAAGAATTGGCATTGCGTGATATAGCACATGGCTATTCAGTGACATCCAATCCTGAATTTCTAAAGGAAGGTGCTGCGGTAGCTGACTTCAAACAGCCTGATCGTATTGTCATCGGCCACGATCAAGATGCGTATGGCCAGCAAGCCCAAGCAGTGATGCAAAGTGTGTACGCGAGCTTTGAAAACGCCGACTGCAAAATATATTGGATGGATGTACGTTCGGCCGAATTCACTAAGTACGCTGCAAACGCGATGTTAGCCACACGAATTTCCTTCATGAATGAGCTCGCTAATTTAGCGGATCAGGTCGGAGTGGATATCGAAGCGGTGAGACTAGGCATAGGCTCCGATCCGCGTATAGGGCCGAGTTTTTTATTAGCGGGCTGTGGTTATGGTGGTTCATGTTTTCCTAAAGACGTGCAAGCATTAGGACGAACTGCGCAGGAATATGGTCTACATTTACGCATCTTGCAAGCGGTCGAAGATGTCAATGAAGATCAAAAAATGCTTTTGCCAAATAAGATTTTTGCGAAATTTGGCAGCGATTTATCCGGCAAACATTTTGCCTTATGGGGTTTGGCGTTCAAACCGGAAACCGACGACATGCGTGCCGCTTCTTCACGCGTGCTGATGCAACAGTTAGTCAGGGCTGGAGCATCGATCTCGGCGTATGATCCGGTCGCCATGGATGAAGCCAAGCGAGTCATGGCCT
>JAIELM010000529.1 GCA_019752975.1 Undibacterium sp.
AGCCCCAATTTCAATGCGGGGCGCTTGCCAAAAATACCGGAACAACTGAAAGCCTTCCGCATCCTTTGTGATGAAAGTCGGCGTGAGTGGAATACGTGGAGCCGAGTCACAGGGATAGCAATCGATCACTTCAAACACGAAACACATCATAGCGACAGCAATCTCATGCTCACCGCGGCCAAAGCGGGACAGGGTATTGCGATGGGCCGCCATAGTTTAGTTGCGAGCGAAATCGCAGCGGGCAATTTAATACGTCTGTTCGATATCGTTGCACCATCAGAATTTCACTATTATTTGGTGACCAGCACCGGGCAAAAAAAGACCGCGGCACTGTTGGCGTTTGAAAAATGGCTGCGGCAAGAAGCTGCCGCATTTTCTCATTAAGCCTTTTAGGTAAATGCCATACTCATCCGTGGCTTACTCACCATATTGCTCGACACTATTTGCACTTCGATCGCATTCTGCAAGGAATCGATGGTACCACCAGCACGATATTTGAAGCCCACATGAATTACCTCTCCCGCTTTGACCTGCATAGGACGAGCGAGGGGCAATACCATGTAATGATTAAGCCAATCGATGGTGCTGGAATTATGCGCCACGATCGCCAGGATATTTTTTGTAATGAATCGCAGTGCGCTTAAACGCCCACTTTGTTCTATCGTGATATCGCCTTCCCATTCGATGAGCAAATCGTTGGGCTGAGTAAAGTCGATGACTTTGTACAACGCGGTTTGCCCCAGTTCTACCGTATCGCTGGTGAATGCACCTGGCAATTGGAACTGAATGATAGGCGCTTGAAACCCAAGGAAATCATATTTTTGCTGTAAAGGCTGTACCGCCATGACGACCGCTTCTGGTATGAAAACGGGCATTTGGCCAGGAAATTTTTTCGCGTAACGCTGCTTGAAATTTTCAATCACCTCTACCTGCTTTTCGCGCAGCATGGCAACATGTATCATTTCGCAAATCACGAAATCCACAGGCTCAGGTGGCAGATATTCAAAGGCATCGGCGTGAATGACTTCCACTCTTTCACCCAACTGATTCAACGCCAATAAGCGACGTGCCTCGGCTACCATGTCAGGATTAAATTCAACGCAATACACTTTGGCAGCGGTCTGTGCAGCAAACCAAGATAGCACGCCGGTGCCACCACCGAGTTCTAACACTTTGGCGCCCTCGAACACTTGATGCTGTATCGCTGCCTTGAAATTGTCCATGCGATTGACATCCATCAGCATATTGTGATGGTACTGCAGCGGGATAAACTGCCCTAAATAGCAACTCTCGGCTTCACGTTCAATTAACATTGTGCTTCCTTCTCTGAATATCCTGAAGATGCTAAGCAGGCTGGCGAATATGCTCATGCGTGCTGGCGCTATCTATCTTGCAATCACTTAAGATGCGATCGAGGTCGTTAGCAATCATCTCAGTATGGAATAGTAATTATCCCGATAAAGCCCGTATTCGAAACGAGAAGGTATGGAAGATTTCTTGCTTTGTTCGTGGTTTGTAGGCTGTCGAACTTCATTTTGCATTAGCCGCTTTTGACTTGATGAGATCTCATTACAAGTTAAGCGCGAACGAATCTTGTGTCTGCGATCCGTTCAACTTTAGTTGAGCTGGTATTGGTTGATACTGTGCAATCAGTATTTACTGTCGATACTCTTATACGTTCCATCCAACTTCATTTCGCGCAGTTTAGAATTCAACAGCGAGATGATCTCTGCATTCATCTTTAAATTGCAGGCCAAGTAGTAATCGGATGTTTGATAATTGAAAAGCCAAACGACTTTATCTTCCAGATGATTTTCCATAATGACTTTTTTGCCATGTATATCTCCGGCAGTGGCATAGTCAATTCGCCCCCGTGCCACATTCTTAAAAGTGGTGTCAGTCTCAATGGATGTCACCATACGATATCCTTTCCCTGAAAGATAGGCAACAGATACATTACCGACTTCAGTGCCAATACTTGCTTGCTTGATGTCTTCAAGCCGAGTCACTTTACCGAACTTGTCTGGGCTTCCGAACACTGCCCAATTTCCAGTGGCGATTGGCCCTATCCACTGGAAGGTCGATTCGCGTTCTTTGATTCGCACAGTAGAAAATACGCAGGTATCCGAACTATTTCGCGCCAATTCGAAAGCACGATTCCAGCTCATCATCGTGATTTGATAAGGAATTTGACTGCGCTTGAATAATTCGTGCACCTTATCGGCGGACTGACCAGTGATAACAGCACCGTCCTTGTCAGTGATATTCAAGGGGTAGAGGTACTCCGTGGTGACGGTAATTGTGGTCGGTTTTGTTTGTGCATCGCAGATATTAGAAAAAGCGAGCCCAAACACAAAGCAAGTGAGGAAAATACTGGTGTTAATTTGATTTGTTATTCTCATACCAACAGCATCATCTTCGGGATTAAATGAACAAGAAAGGGGAAGGTTTATTAAGGACTAAGGGTCAATCTCATGTCCTATGCGTAATCAGAATAGATCAAGCGGCTAGGCACGTCAATTAGTGTTGCACATTGCGCGGAATTGCTTGGTATTGCTCGACTGGACAAACATGAGATCTCGCTGCTTCCGTGTGAAAAACTTCGTGACGTGCTGAGGTTCTAAGACCGCGTGGGATCAAAACATCGCTTGCGATAACGCGATGCTTTGTATTGCCTTCCGCTTCACCCAACAGCGTCGGCATCCCAGATTGAGGATTTCGCGGTTCTATGGCTCGCCCGCCACTCCCACTGTCAACGCTTCGCCTGCCTCCTCGCGGAAACACACGCATGACTCGGCACATGACTCGGGGTCAGAGTGATTCACTAAGTCTTCTCCCTATTGGACTTTCACCGACTGGACTTTCACCGGCTTTTGCAGCCGCACTGGATGTCTTTGCTTGTTGTTTGCTTGTTGTTTGCTTGTTGTTTGCTTGTTGTTTGCTTGTTGTTTGCTTGTTGTTTGCTTGTTTCTTGTTTCTTCGTGTGTTCATTTACGAATGCTAGAAAAAACGTTTAGGTACACAGTTGATAAACCGGACGACTCGCCGCCACCACCTAATGGAAGTGACCCACACCGTGTTCCGGTCTCAGGCCGCCTTCAGGTTAATCAAGGACAGGCACTGCGTGTGGCTGCATTACATGGTCTGGGTATCATCATGCAACCGGCCATTTTATTGGCAGCGGATGTACAGGCGGGTCGACTTGTGCAATTATTTCCTGAGCACGAACTATCGAGTCGACCTATGAGTGTCAGATATCTGCCAGACCGGTACCGTTCGGCTAAGTTGCGCAGTTTTGTGGATTTTTTGGTGTAAAAATTCAACTGATCATTCAAAGAAAATCCTACGCTTATCCATGAATGCAAAGGCATACCGGGTCAAGTCTGGACATGCAATATTTCCGTTAGATATGCGCTACCGCAAGACTTGATCCTAAATTTTTTTTCCTAAATTTTTCTTGAAAGTGGTCTATTTGGCGAGCGTATTGAAAAATACGCCCACTGATACATCCGTGACATTGACACAGAATTGTTTAAGGCCTCAGATTTACCTCAAAGTGGAGTTCAGAAGTCAACCAACATCGACAATGAGGATATATCTCAGTCTGCTTCATCCGATTTTTATAATTGATATAAATAGCTCAGTTTAATAAATATCCGGCGACCAGTTCGCAAAGACAAGTTCTCTGTATTTTGTAAATGACTAGGATTACCAATCAAGGCAAGGTTTTCCTGTCGATTGCCATAACCTGTGTACAGTGTCGTCCCTGGGCTCCATAAATAATTGATCTGAATATCAGTATTCAATTGTTTGCCCGATTTAAACCCGCTTAAAAGTGGATTACTCTCTAGGGAATGATAATCAGCGATCAAACGTACACCTAAGAAACGGTCATACTGGTAGGTCAGTTTGGTGCGAAATAATAGATCGCGATAAACAGATTCGCCGCCCGCCAATTGACCACTCTTTTCCTTGGTACGTAAATCGTTCCACAATATTTTCTCTTCCAAACGCCACTGCGGATGCGGCTTAAACGTCAGGGTCAAATTTGCGCTACGCCCGTTGCCAAGAAATGGTGCTACGCTTTTTGCAGGAATATAATTGATTGCATCATTCGATGAAGCTTCAAGCGTCACGCCAAAAGCATCCCACCAATTACTACCCACGTTAAGCGACCATCCACGTTTGTTAAAATGACGTTCGGCATATTTTTCAAAGCTATTGAGTGCAAAAATCTCAAACCAACTATTTCTCGTTGCCGTCAAAATAAAACCTGTATCCACAGACCAGTCTTGTAAAGTATTTTGATGATCACGCGTAACGGTTGAGTTCACTTTTATGCCGCTAGTTTGTAACCAGTCATGCTTTTGAAAAAACCATTGATAAGTCCCTTCCTGACTCAATTGCCGGATATCAGTTCGTGGAACGTATCCTAAAGTCGGGTCAAATCGCGCTGAGATATCAGAATATCTTCCGAGATAAAGCAAGCCAAGATCTTGATAATTGGCTTCAACAAAATGCAATTGTCCCTGATCTTTTTTCCCGTCGATACTCACTGTCTGACTTCTTGCCGTCTGCGCCTTTAAAACCAAATTTTTCGTCAGCTCATGTTGTATATCAAAACTCAACACCGTGTTTTGTTCTTCACCGAAACGGCGATTTGTGGCCATCATACCCAAGTTGGTTCCTTTTATAATATCGTTTTGAACGCGTGCAATAGCAATATGCGCATTTTGTCCAAAATTAGGTGCTGAACTATCGCGCTTACCAACGGATTCATCGTCGATGAATAATCCTCCATACGACCAACCATTCTCCCGACCAGTCACACGAAGACCTGCATTAGGCTCAATAATGCGACGAGAAAAAAACAAAGGTATGGGTGTGGTAAAGAAGCCGGCATTTTCTAAGAAGAAAGGCCTCTTTTCAGCCTGTAACACCTCATAACGTTTATCAATAAGAATTTGTGGTTCGTCTGACTCGACTTCGCTGAAATCAGGCTTAAGCGTCAAATCAACAGCCATTGCATCCCCAATCACCCACTTGGCATCTAAGCCACCCTGCAATTTATCTTGCGCCTTCCAGAATGGATTATTACTATTCTCGGTACTTAAAATACGCGACTTTCCTGCATAGACAAAAGGATTAATTTGCACATTTCGCCCGGCGGTCAATTTCTCAGGAATAGTGATGCTCGCCATTTCAGAAACAAACCCAGCGACACGTGTTGATAAATGCGGCCAGAACGATACTTCGTTTAGGCGTTCGATACGACGACCAACTGCAATTCCCCATGTCTGTACGTCATTACTCTTAAAACGCAAGCTTTTAAAAGGAATCGCCATTTTTGCGACATAGCCATCTGAAGTAAGTTGTCCTTCTGATTCCCATTGCGTATCAAAATCACGATCAATATCTAATCCGTCGGTGCGCTTGGCGTCTAGCTGCACCCCATAAGGATTAACAAAAAATGTGAAAGATCGGCGCTTATCATGAAAAGTGTCGAGGTCAAGAATAACAAAATCGTCGCCAAAGATATTTTCACGTTTAGCAATCCGCGCACGAATTAATTCTGGATCATCTTTGGCGATAAAGATGGCATAAAAGTGCGTATCGTCGAACGACAAATACACCTTCGTAGATTTAGAAACAGGAAGCCCATCGTTTGGGATACGTTGCCTTAAATCACTCACTTCCACACCAGAATCCGCAGGTGCGCCATTGAGATAATTATGCAAAACAGGTGGAGACTTCGCACGTGGAATAAGTAAGGGACTTTGAATTTGCGCTGGGGATTGTGAATGCGCTTCATTTACATACAATAACAATAATATCAATAAGAAAAATTTGCTCATTTTTCGTTCCGAGTTTAAAAATCGCCAGTTGGACTATCACCAAGACACATCAACGGTGAGAGTAAAAAGAATCATGAAACATGACTAAAAAATCGGCGATCGATCAGGCGGAAGAACGATAAAGAAAGCAATCAACATTGGGATTTGTCGCTGACATAAAATGCCTCTCACAAGAGTTAATAATGAGAGAGAACTTTAAGTCAAGCTCGTGCGAATGCCATCCAGAAAAGATATTTCCGGCTTCCTATTTTATAAATCGAGATAAAGGAAAGTGCTATTGAGAGGAGGGATTATTCATGACCACGACCTTCGTCACGAAATTTAGCAGGTGTAGTGCCGGTCTGTTTTTTAAAAACGGCATAAAACGTGGATAACGAATTGAATCCGCAAGTCGCCGCAATATCATCCATTTTCATGGCTTTTGCTTCAAGTAGTATGGTCTTGGCTTCGTTGACACGAAACTCATTAACATAAAGAGAGAAGGATTTTTTAACATTATCATTGATCAAC
>JAIELM010000403.1 GCA_019752975.1 Undibacterium sp.
AATTACCGATCCGTGGGACTTTGAAGAGGTATACGGTTGCCTGTTTGATTTTGCTAAAAGCTTTCATTTCGATACTGAGAATGAGGAGTATTGGATTCATATCACGACGGGCACACATGTTGTCCAAATTTGCATGTACCTGTTGACGGAAGCGTTTTACTTTCCCGGCAGGTTATTACAAACTTCACCGTCGCGTCGCCAGGCGGTCGGCGACCCGGGTAACTACGCATTAATTGATTTGGATCTGTCGAAATATGACCAGATCGCGCAGCGTTTCTCTCATGAACAAGAAGAAGGTGTGGCTTTTCTCAAGTCTGGCATCTCGACCCGTAATGCGCGTTTCAATAGCATGATTGATGAGATAGAGCGCGTCGCCATTAAATCCAAAGCGCCGATATTGCTGATGGGGCCAACCGGTGCTGGCAAATCATTTCTTGCCAAACGCGTTTTTGAATTAAAAAAAGCACGTCACAAACTACCGGGAAAATTTGTCGAAATTAACTGCGCAACCATGCATGGCGATGGTGCCGCGTCCACGTTGTTTGGTCATATCAAGGGCGCGTTTACCGGCGCCGCTTCCGATCGCCCAGGACTCTTGCGCGCTGCAAATAAGGGCTTATTATTTTTAGATGAAATTGGTGAATTAGGCCTAGATGAACAAGCGATGTTGTTGATGGCGATTGAAGAAAAACGATTCCTGCCAGTCGGCAGCGACAATCAAGTGCAAAGTGATTTTCAACTGATTGCAGGCACCAATCGCGACCTATCAAAGGAAGTAATGCAAGGACGGTTTCGCGAAGACTTGTATGCTCGAATTAATTTGTGGAGCTATGAACTGCCCGGTTTAGTAGATCGTTTAGAAGATGTCGAACCCAACATCGATTATTTATTAGCGCAATTTAGTGCAGAGCAAGGACAAATGGTCAGGTTCAATAAAGAATCGCGAGCACGTTACCTGCGCTTTGCCATATCACCAGAAGCAATATGGAAAGGTAATTTTCGCGATCTATCCGCTTCCATCACCCGCATGGCCACACTTGCAGATGCTGGTCGCGTGACAGACGCCGTGGTTTCGGACGAAGTTCTGCGCCTAAAAAAGCTCTGGCGACACTACCAACAAGATGACCTTTACGAAGGAGTCGATCTAAGCAAAGTGCTGGTGCCACAGGAATTAGACAATCTCGATTTATTCGATGCAATGCAACTCAAAGCCGTATTAGGTGTGTGTAAAAGCTCAAAAACCATTTCTGACGCAGGAAGAAAATTGTATGCCGCCTCCCGAAACACGAAGGAAAAACCAAATGACGCGGATCGATTAAAAAAATATTTGGCTAAATTTGGACTTTCATGGAATACGCTTTTTTGAGTTAGACATTTTAGGAAAGTCACGGCTGATTTTTGCTTCATCTAAAAGCAATAAAAATAATTTTCAATAATTTTCAATAACATTCATCGATTGTATTTCATTGCTTTTTTGAATCAGGTGTCCCTCGTTTATCGGTTGTTTATTTCGAGGGAGTGCCGCTTCTCTCCCTCAGTTTTACAATGTCAACACATGCGTTGATTAAATCGCTTGCACATGCCAACCGTCGTCCTTCAATTGTGTCAATAGGCTATCGGGCCCAGCCATGTGATATAGACCCACAATCACCAGAGTAGGTTTAGCCTCTGCGCGCATCGCTGCAAATCGAGGTAGCCAATTGCGGTTACGTGTCACGACATGTTTCGCATAAAAATCTGCTTGCATGTGCTTCAACTGCAAGACGAGTCGATCGGCAGGTGTGCTGTCGCCGCGTGCCCACGCTGCGTAGATTCGTTCACTTTCTGCCATGCCTCGTAGGATGTTAATCAGCGTGTACTGGAGAAACTGAAGATCTTCAGGTTCTGACATTTCCCCCATAAATTGAATAACATCATCCTGCGCTGGGAATTCACTCGAATGCACTATGTTCCTTTCTTTCGCATTGCGCAGCAATACCCTCTCCGCAGTGCCATCTTCGACTAGCTTCATTGCTGCAAAATAGGAAGATTCGATGGTGAAAGCAGCCAACCAAGGCCGCATGTTGGCGATCGCCTCGATCGGCATTTTGACCAAGTCAAGCGCCTGCTTGAGGCGTTGCATATCACTTTCATTGAGACGCTCAGCCAAGGGGGTTTTTTGATCTAAGCCATACTTAAGCACTAACTCTTTGGGATTTTTCCTGCGAATTTGATTGGTTTCGGTCCAAATTGCACCGCATGTTTTCACGAGAGCTTCAATGCGACTATCTTGCCAAGCAAGGTTTCGTGGAGGGGTTTGCCCCATCAAATAGACCTGACGCCCGTCCTTCTCTATCAACCATAAAGGCCAAGGTGGGCTGACGGCAGTTGCTTGATCCATCGCTTTGACGTCTAACGAAAGCCCGAGCGCTGCAGTAGCAGAAAATGCTGACATTGCCAATAATAGCTGACGCCGTGTGAAGCCAGCACGAGCGTTTTGCGTGTTCCGTATCATTTGAGTTCCCTTGCCTAATTTGTTTTCTATAAATTCGTGTTGCATATAAAACGGCAAGCTTATCAAAATAAACTGGACAATAAGCGTAATTGCGACAGAGTGCACAATCAGGTAGTCAGTCAGTAAAAACTCATGCGCTGAGCGACGCTCAACTTGAGAGGTGTCACTGATGCTGCGGAAAGTTGCAGCGCAAATACGTGGCGCAGCCATCTATTCAGCAGGCGCATCTACCAACGGGATTTGGCACGCTAGGACAAGCTAGCAAGGCATTAATCAAAAAATAGGGTCAATCTTGTCATGTAACATCAACACAGATCACTCACAATTTGCGTCACTGTCCATGCATACAAACTATAGAGCACAGGAACAATGATCGTGCCTATTAATACGCACCAAAAACTCTGTCTAAAGAATCTAGTATCGCTGATTGAAATTGAGAAGCGTGGTCAACTTTTTCCTTCAACTCTGTCAATGGAATTGCGGCCAGCTGTGGTGTATCAAGTAAATATTTTTTTCCATTGACCGTGATGATAGGAAACAGATCTCCGGGTGCTTCTACATTCTTAAATGCGTTCAAGTTGCGTAAGGGAATAACGATACGAGTCGCCAATCCGCTGATCACATTGCTTTGTACGTCGATCAAAAAAGGCGTCGCTTTTTTGCTTTGCCCTGTATTCGCATACACATCAAAACGCGCCATTTAAAATCCCCGCCACTCTGCCAATGCCACGCCATCATCTTCTACTTTTTGATTATAGACTTTGAGAAATGCGGCATTTTTTTCGTTCCATTCACGCTCTTGTTCAGAACGTATCGTCTCACGCAAACTTTGTTCACACACCTGTGAAATGTTGATCCCCAATTCCTTTGCGCTCAGGTACACATCCATGGGTAAGCTGATGTTTGTTGCTTTTTTTGGCGAATTTGTTTGCTTCATTTTCAACTCCGGAATGGCAGAATCTGACAATTTGATACGCATTCATTATACATAAATTCATGCGCACGAATATTGTTGAAGTTGCGGTCGAGTGCTTAATCAGGAAGTCAATCCGTAAAAATTCGCACACTGAACGACGCTCAACTTGGGATGTACCAATGATGTCACGCCAAGTTGCGGCGCAAATGTGTGGCGCAGCCATCAATTAATTACCTGCATCTACCAACTGTATTTGGCAGGCTAGTACAAGCTGACTAGGCGACAATCAATTAAGAAATTGGGGCAAGTCTTGAATTCATTTAAAGCAAGAAATACATCCAAATGACGCGAACAGGTTCAAAATTGGCCCCCGTTTCCGGGTTTTTTGAAATTTTTGAAATGGATGTCTTGTGCTTCTATAAGATTGGACCCCGGTCCCGTTTTTTGAAGTTTTGAAATGGATGTCTTGCGCTTCTATGGAAGCGGTAAAAAATATTGCGGAGTGCACGAGGTTTTTGCACCACTACTTGACACGGTTTGGCTAATGGGTGACCCAATACTCTAGGCCGTTGGTAAGACTTTTTCAAGGCATCAAAAATGATCGTATGAAGTCAACTTGTGATAATGAGACGCCTGCTGTTTTTGCGAAGCTTTCCCATTGAGCGATCGCTGTTTTAACGTCTTTTAGGATTAGTTTAATTTCGCCCACGCCAAAGCGATCAGCAACGTCATAAAAATCATCATCAGTGAAATTTGTGAACTTACCGTTGATAGACATGAGATGTTGGTAAGTCCACTCACCGTCCGGATTATGAGCAAAAGTCACATCGTAGGCGGGAGATAATCGCCATATGCCTCCTTTTGGCAAAAGGAATGAGAAATTTTTAGGGTGATCGTCACAGTTCTTTGCCATCGCGTTGAAAACCATACGTCTAAACGCCTCCACTAAGTCCTCACGTGGTAGGTGGAGTGATTCAATGGTCGAAAATAATTGATTGTAGGAATGGACTCCGCGTGCTTTGTAATCCATGTGACTCATCGCACAAAGGGTTTGCATATGAATTTTGGTGTTATGTATACGGTCGAAGCGTTTAATCATGAAATGTGACCTACCACCTTCTTCAAGTAGTCGGCACTCAGTCATGTGAATACCTGCCTTTTTCGCCATCATCGAGTATGCATACTCAATGCGACCGTAGTCTGAGCTGGCACCAAGTTCGGAATCTTTGCCGATACCGTCGAATTTAAGTAGCCAGTGCTCGAAATTTTCTGGCACCGTAGTTTGTCCTGATCGAATCTCGTCAGTTGCCGGATTGATCGCGATGACCGCTTTAGCACGCGCACCGCCAGCTGATGTTCCTACCTCTATGATGTTTCTAAGAGTCGTACTTGTTTCGTTTTCTGAATGAAATGATCCGTCAATGACATTTCTCGCTTGGTGTATCAACTCTCCTAATTTAATGGCCGTACTGGTAGATTTTTTAGGGCCGTGCTGCGGTTTGAATTCCAACGCACCCATCGAGCGTTTCCCCATATAAGCCAAGCGGTCGAGTGCGGTAATTTTGTCCTTCGAGATACCTTGGTCGGCCATGTAACGATCCACGATAGCATTGCCAAAGTCATCGGGTAACGCGTCAGCTAACATTGCAGGGAGCCGTTTGTAGGTCGCTTCCGGTAGGTTGGTGAAGATCATCGGTGTGCTCGTCGTTTTGATCGGCATTTGTAGAGGTGCGAGATCAATAGATAATTTGATGAATTTTGGATCGAAAGCGAAGGAGTAATAGCCGAATTTTGGGTCTAGCGCGACGGCACCGACAAATAAATCAAATATGTACACTTTGATGACTTTGGCAGGTTGAAATGGTTTTGCCATTATGTCTCCTTGGGTGTTCTAGCGCGTTGACGTGGTTGAGCTTGGCGGGAAAGTTGTAGCGGATTGATGGATATTTGCGGCGCAAATAAGCGTAGTGCGTCTATGTGGTTGAGTGCACGTAGTGTTTTGACTAGAGTGGTAATAGTGGCACCACGACCATTTTCTAAGTTGCGTAAAGCAGTCAGGCTAATGCCTGCTTCTTTGCACAAAGTTTTCTGGTCGATGTTTTTCTGCAGGCGCAATTGCTTGAGATCGTCTCCCAATTGGAATTCTAGTTCCTTTGTTGTATATCTTTCGTCCATTAAACACCTTAAATAGAGACATTAAGTTGAATAGTCAAGTTAAAACATCTTTTTAGATGGATTATATATGGATGACATATATTTTCAAGGCTGTAGTGGAAATAAAGACTCTTTTTAGAGTATTAAATGGAGACATGAGGCTTTAAGTATTTTATTAAAGTGTTTTATTGTATCGACCTATTAATCTCCTTGTAAAATCTTACAGTACTCTCTTTTGTTGACTTCTTCCCTGCCATCAGCCTGACGGCTGGCGCTTACGCAGAAAGGACGAGGAGAAAGTCAAAGTAATTGTGCATTATTGAGCATGCGCCGAAAAAAATTTTTAGGAATTTATTGGAAACGCAAATTTTGATTAAATTTGCGTTTCCTTAATGAAAGTTTTAAGCGCTTTACCTAAAGTGTGGCGTAGGTTTAGTGTTTGGTTTTTTTCAGCGTAGCGCATAGCGCCAGCACTGCTGGCGTGGGGGTCGAATATTGCTGCGCCAAGCCCAATAACTGCTGGCGCATAAATGGGTTGGGGCTAAATTTGTCAGGGTACATGAACTGCAGCGCATGCAAACCAAAATAAGCCTGGACAAACCTGCCCTTTAAAAAAGCGACGGCGATATCGGGATAAACGTTTTTATATTTCTTTGGCAGGTCTGATCTATGGTACGGTGTACTGCTACGAGAGGCTGACCTGGACCAACCAGGCCAAGCTGCGACTCTTCAAGCAGCAGTATGTGGACCATGCGGCCAGGAAACTCAG
>JAIELM010000219.1 GCA_019752975.1 Undibacterium sp.
TTTAGCGGGAATCCAGCGACTTTTGTTTAGCAACTGACGCCACTGCATTCCCGATTAAACCTAATGAATGACATAAAATAGGGTGGAGTACTTTAAATTTTCAACTTCGTCATAGAGGGCTGAATAATTACGTTGAAGGAAAAGTTCGCAGTATTGCCGGATGGAACTTTTCGTTCATGTAAATTATAGACTTGATTTGTGTGATTCAACGATGGAATTAGGCAAAAGTGTCAACTTCGCCTGTTGGTCGTGCGTTTTTTCGTGGGGTTTGTGGAACACTCATCTCCTGGGCATCGTTTGGTAGTCGAGGACTTGATTGATTCCGAGCCTCAGTGCTAGCCCGCTGTTCTTGGGTAAAGGATGATTGGGATGAGGCCTGTGAGTCAACTGAGAATCCAGAAAGGGTAATGCCCGCGTTTTCCATCATCTCACGCAGCTTAGGCGCCGCAGCCTGCACGGCCTCACGCACATCCAGATGGGAAGAGATGAAACTGGCATCGACTTGGTCATTACTGATCGAGAGTACGACTTGCAATGGTCCCAAGTCGGGTGGGTTAAGCGTGAGCTGTGCAGTCTGCTCGCCACCAGCCGCCATCCAGACGACTTTTTGTCCTAAGGCCTGATCCCAGGCTTTGGCGCCCACTCTGGGCGTCAGTTGCGTGTTGGCAGCGGCAACTTGATTGATGTCGTTGATGCCAATGCTAGGCTTGTTGTTTTGGATTGCAGATGACGGTGCAATGTTGTCGTGATTGTTCGACTTGTCATTTTCTGAAGAATGGGATTTTTCTGCAGTTTTTAACACACTTTCAAATGCGCCTTTGGGTGTGGGCGTTGCCTTGCTTGAGTCAATTTGTGCATCGATCGATTGATCCACTGAACTAGATTTTTTAGCGGTCACAGGCTCGATACTATCTGAACTTGCTGAGACATTTTGTGCATTGTTCAGCCCTTTGTTATTATTTTGCGGGACTATATGCGCATCGATTGCTTGATCTACTGAACTAGATTTTTTAACGGTCGCTGCTTCGATACTCTCAGGGCTCGCTGAAGTATTTTGCGGCGTTATAGTAGGGAGTTTGGGGTCGTTAGGCTGCGGTATTGCGCTGCGGTTTTGGTTATTTGGTAGCGGTGGGCTGAAACTCGACTTGACTTCGGTTTCACGTGTTTTTGGTGCTGGGATTGCGTTGGCTACTACAGCATCGGTGAGCTCGCCCTTAGCGTTGAGAGAAGACGTCACGATTTCATCTTGCGTGCCTATACTTATGTCGCTCTGCACATTGAACGCGGTTGGCGTATTTGCTGGTGTTGATGTTTGAACTGTGGATGCAGTTTGAGCCGCAGCAAGTGTTGTGTCCTTACTTGAACGACGCATCGCTGCTTCTGATTGCAGCGAAGTAGTGCTCGCTCCTGGTAATGATATTGTCGTTGTTGCGACTAGTGTTTGAGCCGATGTCGTACCATTGCCTGCTAGTTGCTGGCTGGCGGTGAGTGCTTGAGTCTCCACTGTCGAACTGAACTGTTTGTTGGTTTGCACATCTGCTTTTGCGTTTGCGAGCGAATCAATTTTGACTAGGCCGTTGACGACGGATTTGGTCTCCATTGCTGTTTTGTCGGTATTAAGCGATACCGCAGTATTGGTTTGTGCGCTCGCCTTACCGTCTATTAAATTCGTGTTTATTAGGGTGGGTTTGTCTACCAGTTTTTCTATACTTGAGCTTGGCATTCTAGGACGAGTTGAGGTATTCCCTAGTGGGTCTTTTACCTTGCTATTGAGATCTGTTTTGCTTAATTCAAGTGGGGCTGGTTTTGTGCCCGTGTCTTGCGAAGAGGTGGTATTTTGAATCGATGACTTGGCAACGACTTCCGTTGTACTTTGGATGGGCTCAGCTTGTGCGGAACCTGAGTGAGTCGCGTTGTGTTGACTAGTGGGATCGGCAACATTCTCGGTCGTTGTGTCTTTGTTTTTGTCTTTGTTTTTGTTGTCGCCAGATTGAGCCGCTGCCGCGCCCAACTCGGGAGGGACGAGGATTTTATCTTTTGTTGGCGCGGCTGTTATTGCATTGGTCGTTGTTTGCGTAGTGGCTTCGGCGTCCGCTGGCGGTGAAGCGGAGGGCGTGATCTGCTGCAATTGCGCGACGAAGCTGAGTAGTTTGTCAGTCTCGCTCACAGTGTTTTCTTCATCGGTATTCGCTTGAGCAAGCTCCTCAGTTTGTGGCCTGTCGATCTTTTTTTCATGGGCGAGCTCCAAGTTATTAAGCTTGGCTTCTGCGTTGTTTGCCTCGATTGCCAGTTTGTTTTGAAGCTTATTTGACTGGATCTGATCTTGGTTTCTTTTACTTTGATTGGCGACTTCTGTTTTGAGCATAGCATTGAATCCACTAGTGCTTTTGTTTTCATGCGGATCGGCTCTGCCATTGACTGCCTGGTCTGGTTTAGTGGACTGAACCAGTGGTGCTTGTATGGTAGGTGGTGTTTGAGATGAGCTCAGCATGGGGTTACCTAAATTTCGTCTGAGGCTTTGTTACTGAGTGCCTCTTTATAAAATAATTTTCGCGTTGCGCGTTCATCGGTTTGTTTTTGATCGCGCTTGGCTTCTTTAATCTGTTCTGCTGCGGCATTTCTATTTATCAGGGTTTGGTAGGACAGGCGTTTTTTTTCGCATTCCTGCCAAATTCGCTTTTCGCGTTCTATTTTGTATTCTGCATCTTGAATAATTTTTTTCTGACCTACTGTTGCTTCGTCTAATTTGCCGATGAATGCTTGAAAATTGATGAACTGTCTTACATTCAAGCCTTGTCCCGCACTGGTTTGCAAACGCTGAGCATAGTCGCCGCGATACTGGGTTAGTAAGTTCAATTGATCGTTGGCCTCGTCGCGGGCTTTGATCGCTTTACCTAAATTTTTTGCGGCAGTGGCGACATCGTTTTCAGCCAGTTCGATTAGTATGTTTAGCGCGGTCATCGTGGTTATGCATCTATTCTGAATCTATTCTGAATCTATCTTAGCAAATATCTGCGTTTTCTAAAGTGAGAATAGGGCGGAAAGTCCCGCTAAGCTCTGCTCTATGGTGGCTTTTTCTTGTATATCTTGCTGTAAAAATTCTTGTATTCGTTCGTATTTACGAATGGCTTCATCGAGTAGCGGATCGGCACCAGCGGAATACGCGCCCACGTTGATGAGGTCACGGCTGCGTTCATAGCGTGAGTACAGTTGTTTTAACTTGCGAGCGTGGGTTTGATGCTCTGGTGTAGTGATGCCATGCATGGCGCGGCTGATCGATTGTTCTATGTCGATCGCGGGATAATGTCCGCTTTCTGCCAGTGTGCGATTCAAAACAATATGCCCGTCTAAAATAGCTCTGGCTGCGTCGGCAATTGGGTCTTGTTGATCATCGCCCTCGGTTAACACGGTGTAGAAAGCGGTAATCGAGCCACCACCAACACGGCCATTGCCAGCGCGTTCTACTAATATCGGCAATTTGGCAAAAACCGAGGGAGGATAACCTTTGGTGGCGGGTGGTTCTCCTACCGCTAAGGCGATTTCACGCTGAGCCATGGCGTAGCGCGTGAGTGAGTCCATAATCAACAGAACGTTTTTATCTTGATCACGAAAATATTCTGCAATGGTGGTGGCGTAGGCGGCACCTTGTAAGCGCATGAGTGGTGGTGCATCTGCTGGTGCTGCTACCACGACCGCGCGAGCTAAGCCGGCTTCACCCAAAATTTCTTCGATAAATTCTTTTACCTCGCGGCCACGTTCGCCAATCAAGCCGACCACGATCACGTCTGCATTGGTATAACGCGCCATCATTCCTAGCAGCACACTCTTACCAACACCAGAGCCGGCAAATAGGCCTAGTCGTTGACCGCGTCCGACGGTTAACATGGCGTTAATGGCACGAACCCCGACATCGAGCTTTTCTTTAATGGGAGCGCGGGTGAGCGGGTTGTAAATGCGCGCACCTAGAGGCGCTACAGCTCTAGTTACTAGAGGCCCTAAGGTATCTAAGGGGCGACCATTGGCATCTAAGACGCGACCCAATAGCTCTTCACCTACGGGTAAATGCTTGCTTCTATCGTTATTGCGTCTATGTTTTCCGTGCGGCTCAAAATGATGTTTGCTCGCCAGCGGAAAAACCGCAGCGCCCGGCAGCACACCATCGAGTTCACTTTGTGGCATCAAAAAGAGTCGGTCACCGTCAAAGCCCAATACCTCGGCTTCGATTTTTATACCATCTTGTAAATGAACTAAACAGGCACTGCCAACCGGCAACCTGATTCCGACCGCTTCCATGATCAGTCCAGTGACCTTGACTACCCTACCAGCTACCGTCTCAGTCTCAATATGTTGTAGTCGCCGGCGCTTGGCTTCTAGCTGAGCTTTCCAAGTTTCTGATGAGATGTTGAGTTCCATGCTTAATGCTCTCTTGGGGCATTGCTGTCAACGCCTAAGAGCGTCTCGACGATGTTGGTCCACCGTGTCTGGTAGCTGGCGTCTTGCACGTTTTTAGCGGTCTCTACCCGGCATCCACCACGGTCTAAATGTTCATCTTCGAGTAGTTTCCAACCGTCACTTTCCAAACTAGGCCCTAGGCTTTCTTTGACGAGCAGAACATCTTCTGGATGCAAAAAAATTTGCGCGGGCTGAGAGATGGCAGGGATTTTTTCTATCGCCGCTTTGATCACCGCGAAGATGGTTTCTGGTTTAAGTTCAAACTGCATCTTACACATGGCGCTGGCTAATTCCACAGCAAGCCCGATGAAGTCCTGTCCAATTTCTTGATGGGCGTTCCTGAGTTGGGTGATAAATTGCTGTTTAATTTCGCTGATCGAGTCAATTAAGGCCGAGCTCTGTGCTAGCGTCTCTGCATAGCCTAATTCTTTACCTTCTTGATGACCTAGGTCATATGCTTCTTGATAGGCTTGTTGGTAGGCTTCAGCATAAGCCTGCTTACGTGCTTTGGCTCTGATACGCTCTAGCTCTTCTTCACTGACTCTTAGCGCGGTTTCTGTGCGTTCAAGTTGCGCTGGACGAGCATCACCAAAGGAGGCCATTTCCCAACGTTGGTAGGCCGTTTGCTGTCCTTGAGCCTGTGACTGATTTTGAGTCAAAATATCAGACATAAGAATCTTCGCCTTTTGCACCTAACATGATTTGGCCTTCGTCTGCTAAGCGACGTACGATCAAGAGAATTTGTTTTTGCTGCGCTTCGACTTCCGAAAGTCGTACCGGCCCTTTAGATTCTAAATCTTCGCGCATCATCTCTGCAGCACGTTGTGACATATTTTTGAAGATTTTTTCGCGCATTTCTGGATTCGCACCTTTCAGGGCGACAATCAAGGAGTCTGATTGAACCTCGCGTAATAAGAGTTGAATTCCTCTGTCGTCGATCTCTAAAATATTATCGAAGACGAACATTTCATCCATGATTTTCTCGGCCATATCGCCATCGTATTTGCGCAGATTTTCCATAATTGAGGCCTCGTTTTCCCCACTCATAAAGTTGAGAATCTCCGCCGCCGCACGGACACCACCGATGGATTTTTTCTTCAGGCTTTCATTGCCGGTTAATAGTTTTGTGAGTACATCGTTCAGCTCGCGCAAAGCGGCAGGTTGTATCCCATCTAAGGTGGCAATACGCAACACCGCATCGTTGCGCAAACGTTCGGTGAAATTATTGAGAATTTCGCTGGATTGATCACTTTCTAGATGCACCAAAATAGTGGCGATAATTTGCGGGTGCTCGTTTTTGATGAGTTCTGCCACTGAGGGTGCGTCCATCCATTTGAGACTTTCTATACCGCTGGCGTCTTTACCACCCAAGATACGATTAAGTAGCGACGCGGCCTTGTCATCGCCCAAGGCTTTGGTGAGAACGTTGCGGATGTAATCATCAGAATCAAGGCCCACGGAGGAGCTGAGATCGGCCTTTGATTTGAAATCTTCTAGTACCTTGGAGATCGCGTCGTGTGGAATCGCACCGATGGTGGCCATTGCCGCACCGATTTTTTGTACCTCGCGAGGCCCCAAATGTTTCATTACTTCGGCAGCGGCGTCTTCACCCAGTGCCAGCATTAAGGTAGCTGATTTTTGTATGCCATCATCACTCATTGGACACCCATGCTTTAATTACGTTGGCTACGATTTTTGGATCGGAAGTTGCAAGCTGACGTGCCAGATCCAAGTTGATTTCATAATTGGTCAGCGGTTTTTGCGCTTGAGCTTGTGCTTCTGCCGCTTCACTTAAGCTGACGATCGCGGCCTCTTCTTCCGCCGCCTCTAGGGCTTCGGCTGCTTTGCGCTCTTTTTCCTCTTGTTTCTCTTTTTTGC
>JAIELM010000223.1 GCA_019752975.1 Undibacterium sp.
TATCTTGTAATAGATATCGTGCGAGAGCGAGTTGGAGATGGTCAGCAAGAGCCCATCAGCCGTAGACAAGGCCGCCGCCAATCCACCCGCCGCGACCAAGCCAGAGACGACGTAGGGAAGGCCAGTGATCTCAGGTGCGGCGAGCACCAGAATATCCCCATCAAAAGTTATTTCGGCCAGTTGTACGATGCCATCATGGTTGATATCGCTAATATTGACTAGCGGATTGAGCTTGTCGATACTGGCCCAATAATGAACCCAAGAAGGGAGTTTATCAAATTCTATCCCTACTAAGGAAGTGTAGATATCGTACTTCAACAACACCGCCAATGCAGGTATGGTTAAGTACAATAACATGATAAAAAATAGTGACCAAAAAACCGATTCTCTGCTCTCACGTACCGATGGCGTTGTGTAATACCGAATCAACACATGTGGCAAGGCCGCGGTGCCCATCATCAGGCAAAACACCAGGGCCAGAAAATTATTGCGCTTAATGTCGGACTCGTTTTTATTTTTAGCGACGTAAGGACTAAAATTATTTAGTTCAGGGTTCGCTCTCGCCAACTTGAGCTTCATGGTTTCGGTCCATCTTAAGCGCGCTTCCTGAACTGTTTTTGGATAAGTCGCTAAGGCAAGCTTGGCCGCCTTTATTGCAATGAGTGTGCCGTGCCCCGCACTTAAATCATCTAAGCGAGATTGTAATTCTAAACGACCGTCTTCTAAGGACTGCGGAAGTTGATCGATTTTATGCGCCAACTCCAGTGCTTGTTGCTTAAAGATAGTCCGCACTTCTTGCTCTTTCGGTTCAAGTGAAAAAGCTTTTTCTTTGGCATTAAGGGCAGGTAATAAAGAGCCGTAGGCCACATGTGGCACAGGAGTGTGAACATGCTTCATCGAAAGCCAAGTCACTGGAATCAGATAAGCAATAATAATGATGAGATATTGCGCTACTTGGGTCCACGTTACGGCACGCATGCCACCTAAAAAAGAACACACCAAGACACTTGCTAAACCTAAAAATATCCCTATCGTAAAATCGACGCCAGTAAAACGAGAGGTAATTAAACCAACGCCGTAGATTTGTGCCACCACATAGGTAAACGAGATAAGAATCGTCGCCACCACAGCAAGTATACGCACCAAGTTGCTGCCTTTGTCACCAGAGAAGCGGGTTCCTAGAAAATCGGCAATACTATATTGACCAAACTTACGAATATAGGGTGCGATTAAGAGCGCGACTAGGCAAAAACCACCAGTCCATCCAATGATGTAAGCCAGTGCGTCAAATCCATGCAAATAGAGGCCACCAGCGAGGCTGAGAAAGCTCGCCGCCGACATCCAGTCAGCAGCAGTCGCCATCCCATTAAAAATCGCAGGAACACGCCTTCCTGCGACGTAGTATTCGGTAATGTCTGAAGTACGGCTAAGCATACCGATGCTAGCGTAAATAAAGATCGTCGAGAACATGAATAGGTAACCTATCCAAGCACGCGGCACGCCTTCTTTTTCTAGTATCGCAAGACAAATCAAGAAAACGATAAATAACAAAACATACCAGGCGTAGTAGCGTGTCAGTCGCTTGAAAAAAACATTGTTGATCATGCTGATTTATCTCCAACATCCGACAAAGTTACTGGAGTTGGTGCTTCCTCTATGCGCCACATGTAAAAGGAATATATCCCCAAAATAAGGACATACAATATGGTCAGTCCCTGCGCTGCCATATAAAATGAAAGCGACCAACCGAACAAAATAAGCTGATCTAATTCCCTCGCAAAAAATAATGAAAAAAATGTCGTCATGAACCAGGAAAATAACAAAATCATGGTTAGCCTGCGTGCTTTGAACCAAGGTGAGCGCGGCCTAGGTCTAGCATGCTCAGTTTGAGTTAAGTGGGTTTTCATTATGTAGGCGCGCTCGATTATGGTGTGGAATCTAGAACATTATTTTGCGGTTTCATCGAAAAATAAACACGAAAAATACAACCAGGAAAAGCAGGATTGGGATTCGCTTTTATCGATTCCTTAGGCGCGTTCGCGAGATTCGACACGATCTCAATACGCGCGTCGTGTTGCTGCGCTATCTCGCGCACAATCGCTAGCCCCAAGCCACTCCCCGGCACTTTACTTCCCAAGATACGATAAAAACGATCAAATACTTTTTGTTGCTCCTCTTTTGGAATTCCAGGGCCATTGTCCTCAACTTCTACAATCGCCAGCGCCTGTTCTTCATCGATCCGTATTCTAGCCGTCACGTTCATGCCACTGGGAGTGTAATGCAAGGCATTTTCAATCAGGTTATTAACCAGCTCTCGCAACATGATGGCGTCGCCAAAAATCTCAACTGGATAATCTGGACGCTCCAATCCCAGATCAATCTTGTGGTTGAAAGTCATAGGAATCCATTCATGCACGGCATTTTTCACTAACTCACATAAATCAATCACTGCAAATGCTTTATTCACCGAGGTGTTATTTTCTGCACGCGCCAAAGCCAGTAATTGATTCACTAACCGAGTCGCCGCTTCGGAGCTCTTAGAGAGTTGCAGCAGCGATCGTTGAATTTCATTTTGGTCAGTTTGACGTAACGCTAATTCGGACTGCATGCGCAATCCAGCCAAAGGCGTTTTCATCTGGTGCGCGGCGTCAGCAATAAATCGTTTTTGAGTGTCTATGGTTTGCGACAGTCTTGCCAACATGTCGTTCAGCGAACCAACTAAGGGTGAGATTTCTTCTGGAACATGGTGTGAATCGATGGGGCTTAAATCCTCAGGTTGACGTGCTCGAATTCGCCTTTGCAAATCGGCTAAAGGACTTAAACCACGGCTCAAAGCGAACCATACTAAAGCTAAAGCAATCGGCAAGATGAAAAACTGCGGCAAAATCACACCTTTGATAATGTCATTGGCTAAGGTGTTGCGCTTCTCTAGGGTTTCGGCGATTTGAACTAAGGCATAGGGAGCATCCTTCGTCTCTTCGTTAGTTTTGCTTGCTTCCTTAACGCTGACTGTTGCAGCTTTTTTTTGCAAATTAATATAGGTGTAGGCAATGCGAATATCAACGCCACGAAATAGCACATTCCTAAAATTCACCGTGCCCAGTGCCGGTCTATCTTCGCTTGAAGGTGCAGGCAAATCCATTTCTCCCTCAAGAATCTCACCGTCATGATTTTGTATTTGAAAATAAATCACATCCATATCATCGGCGCGTAAGATGTCGCGGGCAGGCCAAGACAACTCGGAAATCAGTTGTTCATCGATCACCTTAATTTGCTGAGATAGCACCATGACTTTTGCTTCGAGTGCGTGATCAAAGGGCTGATTCGCGATGGATTTAGCCACAAGATAGGTAATGGCGATACTCAAAGGCCAGAGTAATAAGAGGGGCGCTAACATCCAATCCAAGATCTCACCGAATAAGGAGCGTTGCGGTTTTTCTGTGGTTGGGCGCAAGGTCAACGACTCGGAAGTCGGCTTACTTAAAGAGGATTTTTTAAATCGATTTGTGATCATTGGCAATTATTCAGATCAATAGGTAAGCTGTCTTTCCCGAGTGCTTTGAGGTTGTCGCGAAAGGTCAAAATCAGAGACAAAACCCCTCAACGCAGAGACGCTGAGACGCTGAGAAAATCGGAGAAAACCTCTGCGCTCCTCTGCGTCTCGGTGCCTCGGCGTTGAGGGGTTTTCGGTTTTTTTCTCAATTCATCCCTTTTGCGACAGCCTCAATTATTCAGGAATTCGGGAATCTAGAATGTAGAAGACACCAAGGAGCCACCTGGCTTTTCTTTGCGTCCTCCACGCCTCGGCGATGCATGTTACTAAGGTCTAAAAACATCGTCCCGCATTATTCCTTAGTTCTCTAAGCATGGCATTGAGATACAACAATAAACCAGCTAGGGCGATAGTAAAAAATGCACTCATCACTGCTAAAATTTTCCAACCCATCGTCGCCCAAAATACCGAGACCAATAAGGCTGAGCCGTAGGCCAAAACAAACCAAAACATCACCAGTGCCAACATAAACACCGCAAGCACCTTCAATAAAGTTCGACGCATTTGTTCTGCTTCGGCCTTCGCGAGTTCCATTTTCAATCGCAGCAAGCCCATGCCACTTTTAGCAATAGCGAATAAGCCAGTGACAAAATTCGCTACCGTGCCAGGGCCAGACACGGAATCTTTGCTATTCATGGCGCCGACTTACGACTTAGTACATAACCCAAGAGCAAACCAACGCCAGCCACGCCAGCGATCACGCGCCACGGGTTTTCCTTCACGTACTCGTCGGTGCACGCGGCCATTTCTTTGCTTCTTGCGACAGCGGTATCGCTCATTTCGTGGACGCTCATTAAAACCGAATCGAGCGATTGCATTCCGCGTCTTCTCAACTCGTCAGCTTTATCACCGCTTAGCTCAGTGGCTGCAAGGAAGAGAGCCTGAGCATCTTTAACTAAGGCTTTCGCATCTTTGTTTAAATTATTAAGGTTGGACATGATATTTCCTTTAAAAAAATTTTGATTACTTACAGCATGAAGATATTTATAGCCGTCTAGCTCGCTATTTTTTTGTTAGTCCCGTCCCTCTCAAAGGGATTGAGGCTAAATTGAGGTTTAGCGTAAACCTAGTTCGCACCAGCGCGTTGCCCCAATTGTCCTTGCGCATCCGAAAGGACAATTTCCACACGTCGATTTTGTGCACGATCTTGGGCAGAACGATTACTCGCAACAGGGTGTTGCTCACCGTAGCCACGACTGGTAATTCTTTCCTTCGCAACACCCATGGAGATTAATGCGCTACTGACCGAGTTAGCACGACGTTCCGACAATTCCTGATTGTGTGCGTCAGAACCTACGTTATCGGTAAAACCTTCAATTAACACGGTACGACTAGGATTTTGTTGCAGAATGTTCGCAAGTTTTTGCGCAGTGCGCATCCCGTCAGAATTTAAGCGTGCGATATTCGTGCCGAATAAAACATCACCTAAAGTAATGACTAATCCACGTTCCGTTTTTTTCGCTGCAAGCTCGGCTAGTTGTGCTTCTAAAGCGGCATTCTTCGCCTGCGCCGCATTGGCTTCATTCTTTGCGAGTGCAGCGGCATTTTCTGCCATCGCGGCAGCGCTCTGTGCATTCGCGGCAGTAGTCAATGCCATTTGTTCTGCACGCTTGACTTGTTCAGCGGTTTTATTCGCTTGGTTTGCTTCCTGCGTCCTCTGATCTAGGCGCACTTGATCTCGCTCTTTGGCTGCGTTCGCGATTTCTTTCTCGGCTGATTTTTGCTTACCAACTTCCTGCGCTAAGGCAATTTGTTGTTTCGCGACATAAGCTAAGCGATCGATTTTTTCAATATCATCACGATTCGCCGCGGCAGCATTGGCGAGCTCTAAAGATTCACTGGCTTTCTTAATTTCCAGTGGTGCATAGGTCGCCACGTTAGGATTATTTTGAGCGTAGCTAAAGTCACTTCTTGTTTGATCCAATAAACTGGTGGTTTTTGGGATTGAACTACAAGCACCGACTAAGCTAGCAATGGCGATGGCTAACAGACTAGGTACAAAATATTTTGTTTTCATGATATTTCCTTGGATTATTTATTTTTACGGTTGAGTTCTTCACGCAGAATGCGTAGATCGTCCTGCAATGCCTGTGCTGCGGCCTGTGCCTTACTTGAATTGGCTTTACTCTGCGCTAGCTTGGCGTCTGCTTGTGCTGACGTAGCGAGCTCGTTGGCGAGTTGGTAATCACCAGCATTCATGGCAGCATTTACTCGTTGCATTTTTTCGCGTGCCATTGCCATTTCTGCAGGAGCCAATTCCGTCGCACCTGCGCCAGAGGCGCTTTCCACTGCCGCCGCTGAAACCGCTATCTGGGTCTTTGCAGGCGCCTCCAAACTGCTACATCCCACGATGACTACCATGTATGCCGCGCCGATGATTAAACCCATTTTTTGTTTGATATTCTTCATTTTTATTCTCCAGTTATTAAGCAAATTTTTGTAGTGCGATTAAGTTATACGTGTTTCAATGTGCTCGTTCCGTACGCTGACACACATTGGACCAATAGATTCCCGCTCTCGCAAGAACGAGGATCTCAAACTATAAACGTGGCTCCCCCTGACGATTAACCGCAATCGTATTTCCCGGTGGGTGGCTCATTTGGACACGATGCGTAATACCGCGATATTGATAAGTAACATCCCAATATTCTGGCGTAGTGTTGGCGTTGTCTTCGCAGCGACGAACATCACGTCCATATTGATTATCGCGTCCTACATTGGAACCTAAAGCACCACCGGCTATTGCTCCACCTACAGTGGCGATATCTCG
>JAIELM010000332.1 GCA_019752975.1 Undibacterium sp.
CGTTTGATGGACATCGTTGATCCTACGGATAAAACTGTTGATGCATTGATGAAGTTGGATTTGCCAGCTGGCGTAGATGTAGAAATCAAATTGCAATAATTGCTGCTAGCTGCGATTCCTGCAATCGCATTAAGGTAGTGAAATAAAAAGGGGGCTTTCATTTAAATTGAACGCCCCTTTTTTTGTCCCTACATCTATATAGTCCATTCAATAAATACGAAATTCTTTTCGCCGTAACCCTAGTCTGAGAAGCCAATTTAGTGTGGCGCTTCAATGCGCAGAATCGACATACCACAAAATTCCCAAAAAATCACTTGTATCGCAAAAAAATTCAGGTTAAAATGCTCGGCTTAGATGTAAATAGGCTTTGATTCGTCTTTTCCAACGTACTTCTAAGAATCCTTTAATCAGCCTCACCCAATCGTAGGTGAGAATGGAGAAATATAATGAGCTTGGGCCTAGTTGGTCGCAAGGTTGGCATGATGCGCATCTTTACTGACGACGGTGATTCAATTCCAGTCACAGTGTTAGATGTGTCCAACAACCGCGTGACACAAATCAAAACTCCTGAAACAGATGGCTATTCCGCTGTTCAGGTAACTTTCGGTCAGCGCCGTGCATCCTGTGTAACAAAAGCGGCTGCCGGTCACCTCGCAAAAGCAGGTGTTGAAGCTGGTACAGTATTAAAAGAATTCCGTGTTGACGCTGCTAAGGCTGCTGAGATGAAAGCTGGCGATGTTGTGCCTGTTGGCTTATTCGAAGTTGGTCAAAAAATCGACGTTCAAGGCGTGACAATTGGTAAGGGTTACGCAGGCGTTATCAAGCGTTACCACTTCGCTTCTGGTCGTGCTACACATGGTAACTCACGTTCGCATAATGTTCCTGGTTCCATTGGTATGGCTCAGGATCCTGGTCGCGTTTTCCCAGGTAAGCGTATGACTGGTCACTTAGGTGACGATAGTCGCACAGTGCAAAATCTTGTTATCGCCCGTATTGATGCTGATCGCCAATTGTTGTTGGTGAAAGGTGCCGTTCCCGGTGCGAAAAATGGCCAAGTGATCGTATCACCAGCCATTAAAGTTAAAACTAAGAAGGGAGCTTAATCTATGGAACTCAAGCTCCTAAACGCAGAAGGTCAATCATCTTCTAATGTTGATGCGCCAGATACTATTTTTGGTCGTGACTACAATGAAGCCTTGATTCACCAAGTTGTGGTTGCTTATCAAGCCAATGCACGCAGCGGCAATCGTAAGCAATTGGGTCGTGATGAAGTTCATCACACAACCAAAAAGCCATGGCGTCAAAAAGGTACGGGTCGCGCCCGTGCAGGTATGTCTTCTTCCCCGCTCTGGCGTGGAGGTGGTCGTGCATTCCCGAATTCTCCTGATGAGAACTTCTCTCACAAAGTTAACAAGAAGATGTATCGCGCCGGTTTGTGCTCGATTCTTTCTCAGTTGGCACGTGAAGGTCGTTTGAATGTGGTGGAAAGTTTTGCAGTTGAAGCGCCAAAAACGAAGCTCTTGTCTGAAAAATTAAAGACTATGGGTTGCTTGGATTCCGTTTTGGTCATCACTGAAGACTTCAATGAAAACTTGATGTTGGCTGCTCGTAATTTGGTCAATGTATTAGTTGTTGAGCCACGCTATGCTGATCCAGTTTCCTTGGTGTTTTACAAGAAAGTCTTGATCACTAAAGCTGCCTTGACCATGATTGAGGAGATGCTAGCATGAGCGTAATTAAGCACAGTGAAGAACGCCTGATGAAGGTGTTACTGGCTCCGGTCATTTCTGAAAAAGCTACCATGGTAGCGGAGAAGAATGAGCAGGTCGTTTTCTTGGTTATGCCAGATGCGACTAAGCCAGAAATCAAAGCGGCAGTTGAGCTCCTGTTCAAGGTTCAAGTTGAATCTGTACAAGTGGCCAACCGCTTAGGCAAACAAAAACGTACTGGTAAATTTAATGGCCGTCGCAATCATACAAAACGCGCTTTTGTCTGTTTGAAGCCAGGTCAAGAAATTAACTTTACCGAGGGGGCATAAGCATGGCACTCGTTAAGATGAAGCCAACCTCGCCAGGTCGTCGTGGTATGGTTAAAGTGGTTACTGAAGGATTGCACAAAGGTGCACCTTACGCTCCACTGTTGGAAAAGAAAAACAAAACTGCTGGCCGTAACAATAATGGTCATATCACTACTCGTCACATCGGCGGTGGTCATAAACAACATTATCGTTTGGTGGATTTCAAACGTTCTAAAGATGGTATTCCTGCGAAAGTTGAACGCATTGAATATGATCCTAACCGTACTGCGCATATTGCCTTGTTGTGCTATGCCGACGGTGAGCGTCAATACATCATTGCGACCAAAGGTATGGCTGCTGGTGATTCAGTGATGAATGGCTCAACTGCGCCAATCAAATCTGGTAACTGTTTGCCTATTCGCAATATTCCTGTTGGCACGACTATGCATTGCGTAGAAATGTTGCCGGGTAAAGGCGCACAAATTGCCCGCACTGCGGGTGCTGGTGTGGTCCTGATGGCGCGTGATGGTACTTATGCTCAAGTGCGTTTGCGCTCAGGTGAAGTGCGTCGTATCCATATCGAGTGCCGTGCAACTATCGGTGAAGTCGGTAATGGCGAACACAATTTGCGTAAGATTGGTAAAGCTGGTGCGATGCGTTGGCGCGGTGTGCGTCCAACCGTTCGCGGTGTTGTCATGAATCCTATCGATCACCCACACGGTGGTGGTGAGGGTAAAACGGCAGCAGGACGTCATCCAGTGTCTCCATGGGGTCAGCAAACCAAGGGTAAGAAGACCCGTCGCAATAAGCGCACGACTTCTATGATCGTCTCACGCCGCGGCAAGAAATAAGGGGTAATACATGACACGTTCAGCTAAAAAAGGGCCGTTTTGCGACGCCCACTTGGTGAAAAAGGTCGAAACTGCGCAAGCAATTAAAGACAAAAAGCCCATCAAAACTTGGTCACGTCGTTCGACGATTATGCCTGACTTTATTGGTCTCACAATCGCAGTGCACAACGGAAAGCAACACGTCCCTGTGTATGTTTCTGAAAACATGGTTGGTCATAAATTGGGTGAGTTTGCATTGACTCGCACATTTAAAGGCCATATCGCGGACAAGAAAGCGAAGAGATAATATGGAAACCAAGGCAATATTAAAAGGTGTCCGTCTGTCCGAGCAAAAAGGTCGCTTGGTAGCAGATCAGATACGCGGTAAAAAAGTCGATCAAGCACTAAACATCTTGGCCTTCAGCCCGAAAAAAGGCGCAACTATCATCAAGAAAGTTTTGGAATCCGCAATTGCGAATGCCGAACACAATGATGGCGCCGATATCGATGAGTTGTTCGTTAAGACGATTTATGTCGAAAAAGGACCGATCTTGAAGCGTTTCACAGCGCGTGCAAAAGGTCGTGGTGATCGTATCTCTAAACAATCCTGTCACGTCTTTGTGACTGTTGGTAACTAAGGAGTCACGATGGGACAGAAGATACATCCAACCGGTTTCCGTCTAGCGGTGACACGCAATTGGTCTTCACGCTGGTATGCAGGCAATAGCAATTTTGCCTCTATGCTTGGTGAAGATATCAAGGTGCGTCAATTCCTAGCCAAGAAACTCAAGGCAGCCTCAGTAGGCCGCATCACGATTGAGCGTCCAGCGAAGAACGCCCGCATTACCATTTATAGCTCACGTCCAGGCGTGGTGATTGGTAAAAAAGGCGAAGACATTGAAGTGTTGAAAACCGCTTTGGCAAAAATTATGGGCGTGCCGGTGCACGTCAATATCGAAGAAATTCGTAAGCCAGAGATCGACGCACAATTGATCGCTGATTCTATCGCTCAGCAACTAGAGAAACGCATTATGTTCCGCCGCGCCATGAAACGTGCGATGCAGAACGCCATGCGTCTAGGTGCTAAGGGTATCAAGATCATGTCTAGCGGTCGTTTAAATGGTATCGAAATCGCTCGTAAAGAATGGTATCGTGAAGGTCGTGTGCCTCTGCACACCCTGCGCGCTGACATCGATTATGGTACCAGCGAAGCCGCTACGACCTACGGTATCATTGGCGTGAAAGTCTGGGTATACAAAGGTGATCGTCTCGCCAATGGTGATGCACCAGTGATCGAGTCAACACCAGAAGACGACAAAAAACGTCGTGGCCCACGTCGTGAAGATGGCAAACCAAATAGCCGTCCTCGCACTAAGCGCCCAGAAGCCGCGAATGGCACACCAGCCGCCAATGGCACAGCCGCAGCTCCAGCAGCTCCAGCCGCTAAACGTGTACGCACGAAAGCAGCTGAAGGTGCCGCAGCACCGGCTGAGAAAGCAGGAGAATAAACATGCTGCAACCAGCACGTAGAAAATACCGCAAGGAACAAAAAGGCCGCAACAAGGGTATATCCCATGATCGTGGTACTGCAGTTTCTTTTGGTGAATTTGGTTTAAAAGCAATTGGTCGTGGTCGTATCACAGCCCGTCAAATTGAAGCCGCCCGTCGCGCTATGACTCGTCATATTAAACGTGGTGGACGTATCTGGATCCGTATTTTCCCAGATAAGCCAATTTCCCAAAAACCTGCAGAAGTTCGTATGGGTAATGGTAAGGGTAATCCAGAGTACTATGTTGCCGAGATTCAACCAGGCAAAATGTTATACGAAATGGATGGCGTAGATGAGTCTTTGGCGCGTGAAGCTTTCCGTTTAGCTGCCGCCAAATTGCCGTTATTGACCACGTTCGTCGTGCGTCAAGTCGGTACATAAGGGGAGTTGACAATGAAAGTATCTGAACTCCAAGGCAAGGATCAAGCCGCTTTGACGAAAGAACTTAATGATCTGTTGAAGGCACAATTTAGCCTGCGTATGCAAATTGCTACGCAGCAACTAAATAACACTTCACAGCTCAAAAAAGTACGTCGTGACATAGCAAGAGTGAAAACCGTCATGAATCAGAAGGAAGCCATATAATGAGTGAACAAGCAAAAGTTGCGCTCAAGCGCACATTAATTGGCAAAGTTGTTTCTGACAAGATGGACAAAACAGTGACAGTATTAGTTGAGCGTCACGTTAAGCATCCTTTGTATGGCAAAATTATTATGCGTACGGCTAAGTACCATGCACATGATGAAGCAAACCAGGCAAAAGCGGGTGACACTGTTGAGATTCAAGAAGGCCGTCCTATCTCCAAGACTAAAGCTTGGACGATGACACGTATAGTGCAAGTAGCTGCCGTATTGTAATTATTGCTGATTTTTAGATCTCAATCATAATTCTCTCAAGTTGCTAGTTGTAAGAGGGAATGGATAGAGTGAATCGGTTTCTGTTAGCGAATAAGGAAGAAAATCATTATTTTCCAAGCTTGGCTCTGAGATCGTGATTCAAAAAAATCAAATAAAACCTCTCGGCACAGAGATACATAGAACAATGAGATTTCTCCAAGTTCTAGTGTTTCTGTGTTGGGAGGTTTTTTTCTAAGTTGACCTGTGTAGTGATTGGCGGATAAATTAAGTAAAGAAATGCACATCGAAATTGCCGCTCGTCTATAGGTTTGCTCCGTGGCCATGGGTTTTATCGCGTGCATTAGCTTAGGCAACGTGGTAAAAAACTTGAATCCTGAGTCGATTAAAGCAAATTCTAAAAAACTTCTTGCGCAACACGACAAACAATGTAATAATTGCGGACTGTCATTTAGATGTACATGGAATGGCAAAGAAGCAGAAACTAAATGTCTCTCATAACAGCCTTATGTGGTAAGCGTAGCGAAAAATAAGGTGATGTGTGGGAATGATTAAAAATCGTCCACCTAATCGGTTGACTCGCGCATTGTTTTATATTGATAGTGTTTCGGGTTATCTGGCGGGGCCAAGACTGACTACAGATTCGCAATAGCAAATGATGCGGATGGTGTGGATTAAGTTGGAAAAGAGAATAATATGATTCAAACAGAAAGCCGGCTGGAAGTGGCTGACAATACAGGTGCGCGTGAAGTTTTGTGCATTAAGGTATTGGGCGGCTCTAAGCGTCGTTATGCAGGGATTGGTGACGTTATTAAAGTAACGGTCAAATCTGCTGCTCCACGCGGTCGCGTGAAAAAAGGTGAAATTTACAATGCAGTTGTGGTGCGTACTGCTAAGGGTGTTCGTCGTCAAGATGGCTCTTTGGTTAAGTTTGACAGCAATGCTGCAGTGTTATTGAACGCAAAACTAGAGCCTATTGGGACTCGTATCTTTGGCCCAGTGGCACGCGAATTGCGTGACGGCGGTTTCATGAAAATCGTTTCATTGGCACCAGAAGTACTTTAA
>JAIELM010000270.1 GCA_019752975.1 Undibacterium sp.
CCCAACATATCCAGATCACCTACCGGGCAACCTGGATTGGAGACTACTCCTTCCAGCAAGCGAGTAAAATGTTCGGCCATGCGTGCTACTGTTGCCGCGTCGAATAAGTCAGTTGCGTATTCAAAGCTACCTTGTAAAACGCCATTGTAATCAGTCAAGGTCAGCGTCAAATCAAATTTAGCTGTACCCGTTTCGCTCTCCATCAATTGCAGAGAAAGATCCGGCAAGTTTAAATTTTGAACCGGAGTATTATGAAATACAAACATCACTTGGAACATCGGCGTGCAACCAGTTAAGCGCTGAGGTTGCAAGGATTCGACCAACTGTTCGAATGGCACATCCTGATGCGCATAAGCAGCGAGCGTATGTTGTCGTACTTGATCAAGCAATGACTCAAAACTTGAATCAAGATTCACTTGTGTACGCAACACTAAAGTATTCACGAAAAACCCGATTAAATTCTCTATCTCGACACGAGTACGATTGGCGATTGGCGTACCAATGCAGATATCACTTTGTCCCGTATAACGAGCCAGCAACAGATTAAAAGTAGCGCAAAGCGTCATGAACAATGAAGACTGTGTTTGCTGACTCAATTTCTGCAATCCTTGGGCAAGGGTAGGTGAAATCGTCAATGGCAAACTCGCTCCTGCATTGCTTGGCGTCAAAGGCCGCGCTCTATCAGTTGGCAAGGCGAGTACGCTAGGGATATCCGCAAGTTGCTGCTGCCAGTAAGCCAGTTGTTGCTCAAGCACTCCTGCGCCCAACCATTGCCTCTGCCAGACAGCAAAGTCCGCGTACTGTATCGGCAATTCAGCCAACGGTGACGGCCGATCTTGCACAAATGCCGTATACAACGCGCTCATTTCTCGCACAACTAGGTTCATCGACCAACCATCAGAAACAATATGGTGCATGGTCAACAAAACCACATGTACATCATCGGCTAGTCGCAAGATACTGCTACGTATCAAAGGCTCACTCACGAGGTCAAATGGAGTTTGCGCCTCATCTTGGATTAACCATCGCGCACGCGCTTCCCGCTCTGATGGTGGAAGCGCACTGAGATCAGTTACCTCTAATGTGAAATGCAATGCATCAGCAAAAATTTGCATGGGCAAATCACCTACCACTTCAAACTTGGTACGCAGTGCTTCATGACGACGCACAATCTCATTGAGCGTCTTAGTCAAGGCAGTTTGATCAAGTATTCCGGTAAATCGTACCGCCACCGCAATGTTATAGAGTGGATTATGCCCATCCAATTGATCCAAAATCCATAAGCGTTGCTGCGCAAATGAGACCGGCAAAGGGCCGTGTCGCGGAATTGCTGGAATAGTTTGCACAGTCGGAACGAGTGACTTTGACACTAGCAGGTCTGTCCGATGCGCTGGCAAGTTCATCTTCAAAATCAATGACGTGACGGTGGGCGCTTGGAAGATGACGCTTTCAGACACATCAATGCCAAACTCCACGCGGATTCTTGAACTTAATTGTGTCGCCAGCAGTGAATGTCCACCTAATTCAAAGAAATTATCGTCCACATCCAAGCTATCGCGGCCAAACAATTCCCGCCAAATCGACAACATTATTTCTTCATTCTTTTCAGCCGATACAAGCACCTCGTGATTGATCGCGTCACCGCGCGATGAACTAGGAAGTACTGGTGTTTTTTCCTGATACCTCGCAACGGATTCTAAGGTATCGGGTAGGTTTGGATAACGGGAATTTACCCAAGAATGCCTTGCTTCGAATGGATAGGTCGGCAAACTAATACGCTTAGGCTTTATCCCTTGTTCTGCGCTATACAAGCTATTCCAATCAAGTGCGAGACCTTTGACCCACAGATCAAGTACTTTTTCAAACTTCGCCTTTGCTAGCCATTTCTGAACCACATCACGCATATCTTCATCGTCGGTGAACGCAGCTACTGCACTGCGCTTGGCACGTCCACGATAGACTGCTTCGACATCGATCACACCTGCAGCAATGGCAGATAATTTTTCACGTAATTGCGCTAGCGAAGTCACCACCAAGGCCAAACGCTCTTCCATCGCTTCACGTCCGACTTGGAGGGTATACGTCAAATCCAATAGACTAGGAAGCACATCATCTGAAGGTTCGATTGCCTTAAGCAAAAGCTGCACCTGCACCTGTAAACGCTCAGAGTTTCGTGCGGAAAGTACTACCATCACTGGCTTGTTATCCGCCTGCGCTTGATCTGGATTTTCTACCGATGTCGGTACCGAAATATATTCTTCAATCACCACATGGGCATTCGCTCCACCAGCACCAAAGGAGGAAATCCCCGCGATCCTAGGAATCTCACGGCTTTGACCATCCACATTCAAAATTGGACGAACCCAGTCTCCTAATTCCTGTTGCACCACAAAAGGGGAATTGGCGAAATCGATGTTGGGATTGAGCACCGCACAGTGCAAACTCGGCACGAGCGTTTTGTGTTTCATTTGCATCAAAACCTTACTTATCGCTACGAACCCACTCGCACTTTCGGTATGACCGACATTCGATTTAGCCGAACCGATAGCGCAGAATTGTTTGTCTGTAGTCCAGTTTTTAAACGCTTTGCTCAAGCCCGCAATCTCGATAGGATCACCTAAGTTACTCCCGGTACCCTGCGCCTCTACATAACTGATTTGGCGTGCATCAACACCCGAACCTTGTAACGCATCTTGCACCAATTGGGCTTGCAGATTTGGATTTGGCACCATATAGCCATTGGTTTTACCACCGGCATTCACTGCACTGCCTTTAATCACACCGTAGATATGATCACCATCCTCTATGGCTTGCTGCAAAGGCTTGAGGACGATGGCACCGACTGCCTCGCCATCAACAAAACCATCGCCATCGGCTGCAAACGCTTTACATTTATCGCCGTGCGACAACATGGCCATTGCCGATAAATCGCTAAGCTGATTTGGCGAAACGATCAGGTTAACTCCACCCGCAACAGCAATTTCACTACTTCCACTACGCAAACTCTCTAACGCGAGATGTACCGCAGTCAAGGCCGAAGAACAGGCAGTATCAACTGCCATCGATGGCCCTTGAAAATTAAACATATAGGAAACACGGTTAGCCATAGACCAATACCGTCCGCCGGTGGGGTAATGCTCATTCATCACCCCGACAAACAATCCGACCTTTCTGCTTTGACTCAAACTAGCTGGCGTGTATCCCGCATCCTCTATACTGGCATACGCTTGCTGTATGAATTGTCGCTCTTGCGGACTCATTATTTCTGCTTCGCTGGGCGTGATATTGAAGAACAAATGATCAAAGCGATCTACATCATTTAAAAAACCTGCCCACTTGGTATAGGCTTTCCCCAATTGCTTATTTTGCGCATCGAAGTACTTGCTACTTTCCCAGCGCTCGGGCGGCACCTCGGAAACACAATTGCGCCCTGCTACTAAATTATCCCAAAACTGATTCACGTTATCCGCTAAAGGGTAACGCCCAGCGAGGCCGACGATGGCGACATCAAAAGACGCGGTCACGGCTAGCGCCTTAGCTGGCGCCTTAGTTGACGCCCTATTGACCAAGTAATCAGAACGAAAACGATTTGAGCTAGCGAGAATGGGCTTCAGCGATGGTGGTGTTTGCGGCAGATGTGCAGAATTCAGCGACGTCGGGTCTTCTGCGCCAATCAACTCACTCAGAACTCGATCTGATGTACTTGCTAGTGAACGAGCTGGTAAGTTGGTATTTTCCAAGCCAGTCCAACGCATTAATGCTGCTGTTTCAGCATGGATAAAATACTCGACTAAATCGGCGATGTTCTGATGCTCAAAGAACAGTGTCGTGCTCACACTGCTATCCGCACCAAAAATATCGCGCAAGGAATTACTCAACTCCGTTACCAGAATCGAATCAATACCGTACTTATCAAAACTCACGTTAGGGTCGATTTCATCGACAGACATATTGACGCTACGGCTAATTAGCGCTCGCATTTTTAATATGCTTTTTTCACGTAATAGCGGATGTGTAGGATGATTAATGTGCGACACTTGCTGCGCATTTTCAAGTTGCGTCAATTTGAGAGGCTCAACATTATGCTGAACCTTTGCTGTCGCTACTACGTTATCATTCTCAATATTGTTAGTATCGTCGACATTACTAAGCGCCCGCTTACTTTGACTCTCCACACGACGCAAACTAAACTGCTTAAAACGCACGCAAATATGTCCCTCTTCATCACATAGATCAATATCTAATTTCTGTACCAGCTGACCTGCTTGACTGCCCTCGCTATAAGCCACCACTGCCCACATATTGACACTGCAAGCGGCTAAGACTTCTAGCCCTTCAAGTGCGAACGGCAACATCAGTTCTATCTTACCGGTCGCCGCCATTTTTGCCTCCATCGCCACCTGCAAGCCTAGCGACGCTTGTAGCGCTGCATCAAGCAAACTAGGATGAAGTTGATAGGCACTCAAAGAGGATAGTAGCGAAATCGGTAAGCTGATTTTCGCGAGGACTTTGCCCTCGCCGACAAAGAGTTCACTTAGACCCTGAAAACCGGAACCATAGCGTATACCAGCTGTCTCAAACATGGCATAACACTGTGCAGCATGCCAATGTGCTAGCGCACACTGCTGACGTAAGGAAGCGATATCGTACTGAGCGGGAGTAGCTCCCCCATCAATCAGGTCGACTAACACACACCCTTGACTGTAGATGAGCGCGGCGCCTTCTTTATCCTCGCTATATATTTCATACTGTATGCTGTCCTTAGCTTGCGGCAGTAGTGCGATATGCACTTCCAAGCCTTGCGCCCCAACCACGACGGGTCGAGTCCACACCACCTTGCTCAATGAAAGAGTGTGATGTAAGCCTATCGATCTCAGCACCGCACTACGTGCCATTTCCAACTGCACCACTGCGGGTAGCAAACTCTTACCTTGCACCACATGGTCATTAAGAAAAAATTCCTGGCCAGTAAAACGACTACTATAGCGCTGCACAGACAAATCAGAAGTATTACGATGAAGTAGCGGATGCAATATCGCATCGCCGACATCATCACGCTGCATCATGTCAGCCATCGTCAACAGATCACCACCGACCCAATAGCGTTCACGAGCAAATGGATAAGTGGGTAGACTGACGCGGCTCGGCTTGCTAAGAGTCTTGGACGCATTCATTTCGTAGAGTGCGTTCCAATCAATGGTCATGCCTTTCACCCACACCGCTAGCACCTTGCCGAACTTCTCTTTCTGTATCCACGAGTGTATCGCCTTGCTCATATCCTCGTCGGCCACAAATGATGACAAAGCCTCTTTGTTGCGCTTCACCTGTCCTCGGTAGAGATCAGGAATAGTGGACTGCCCGTTGGCAAAGTCTGTTAATTTGTCACGCAGTTCCTCGAAGCTATCCACCACCATAGCCAACCGTTCCTCCATCGCTTCGCGTCCAACTTGTAGCGTAAAGGCGAGATCAGCCAACGTCATCGACGCATCCAGATTGTGATTGAGCGTTTTAAGTAAGAGTTGAACCTGCTCTTGCAAACGATCCACATTACGTGCCGACAAAACTACTAAGGCAGGCGCCGGAGGTGCGACAGGAGCAACTGTGCTAGCAACCCCGCTAGCAACCGTACTAGCAACTGCAGCAGGAACATATTCCTCCAAAATCACATGGGCGTTCACACCACCAAAGCCGAACGAACTGACACCAGCACGGCGCGGCAAAATACTTCCATTGGCATCCGCCATCGCTGGCCACTCACAAGCTTGCTGAACCACGTAAAAGGGACTTCCACTAAAATCAATATACGGATTGACGGTATCACAGTGTAAGCTCTTGACTAGGGTCTTATGCTTCATTTGCAGCAGTACTTTGATCACACCAGCGACACCCGCCGCCAACTCCAAATGACCGATATTTGACTTAACTGAACCGATGCCACATTGCTGCTCTTGTACGGTGCTCGCGCCCGTGGCGGCATACATGTCCTTGAATGCCGCTTTCAGAGCCGAAATCTCTACCGGATCGCCAAGCTTAGTACCAGTGCCATGCGCTTCTATGTAGCTGATCGTACGTGGATCTATTTGCGCTTTTTGTAAGGCGTCCTTCACCAAATTAGTTTGTGCAGTCGGATTCGGAGCAGTCAAAGAATTGGCACGTCCACCATGATTTTCTACCGCACTGCGCACTACACCATAAATATGATCGCGATCACGTTCCGCGTCAGACAATTTCTTCAACACCAGCATTGCAATGCCTTCGCTACGGACATAGCCATTG
>JAIELM010000174.1 GCA_019752975.1 Undibacterium sp.
TAACGGACGCCACAAGATTCCCGATTAAATCCTAGTGAATGACATTAAATAGGGTGGAGTGTCCCTTCAATCTAGAAACGGTGACTGGACGGACATGAGTGTGCATTTTTTCGGCTCTCTGGCTAGACATAATAAAATTGAGCGGTCAATCGCCGTTTCTAGGTTCAAGTAAAGGCAAAATTTTGTCGGTGTACGAATCGATCGCTTTTCCGATTTTCAGTAGTTTGAAATCTTCATACCGTTTTCCAAGCAGCTGCACACCAATTGGTAAGCCTTGGCTATCGAGTCCTATAGGAAGCGCCAAAACTGGGCTTTCTGTGAGACTGAAGGGGGTCGTATAGGCCTGCGTGGCCATGTAATAGTGAAGCTCGACACCATCGACTTTTAAAGGCTGGTTATAGATATTGAAGTTTCCATACGCTTTACTGGCGAGATGATGATTAAACGCTGTCACCGCACTTACCGGACAAATGAAGACGTCAAAATCGGTCAAGAAATTCTCCATAATATTGATCATCTTGTCCTGTATGCTCAGGGCTTCCATGTATTTTTCGACCGAATTTGGCTTCACAATATTTTGGTGCATAGGGACATTTTTAAGCACACCTTTTGTGAATGGCAAGCCTAGCCATTTAAGAAAATTAGAAGTTTTGTAGCCGCCCTGCATGCCCACAAAACTACCCCAAGTTTTCCATGCCTGTTCAAAATCGATTTCTGGCGTCACTTTCACAACCGTGGCTCCCGCGCGCTCCAATTTGGAAATGGTTTCCTGAATTTTTCGCTTGATGTCTTGCTCAACGGGTACCCCAGCAAACTCATCCGCCCACGCAATTTTGATGTCCTTGATATCGATCTCATGCTCGCATTGAATTAAGGGAACCAGCCTTCTACTTTCGGGGGTGGTCTGCGCAATAATACTCATCGCTAGCTCGAGATCCTCGATGTTTCTTGCGAGCGGCCCGGCAACGGCGAGGGATTTTAAGCCGTTCACTTTTTCATCTGGATCAGTCTGTATGCCTTGCAGAGACACCACGCCAAACGAGGGTTTGAAACCGTAGACTCCACAGTAAGCCGAAGGCAGCCGGATAGATCCAGCTAAATCGTTACCAAAGCTAAGTGGTGTCATGCCCGTCGCCAACGCTGCGGCACATCCTCCACTGCTTCCGCCACTGGTTTTTGTCATATTCCATGGATTATTGGTTCTTCCGAATATCGGATTATCCGATTGCATGTCCATCGCCAAAACAGAGAGATTGGTTTTGCCGATCACGATCGCGCCTTCCGCTTTTAATAGCTTGACGATCTGCGCATCATCGCCGGGGACAAGCTTTTCTAAGGGCTTGTAGCCAGCAGTCGTGCGTATTCCCTTGGTGTGATAATTGTCTTTGATGGTGATCGGCACGCCGTGCAGTTTTCCCCAAAGCTCGCCCTTAGCAAGGGCAATATCAGCGTCTTTGGCACTTTGTAATGCCGCAGTTTTTTCTATCGTCACGACGGCATTGACGATGTGGTGGTGTTTTTCTATTTGCTCAAAAAAAGCCATCACCACTTCGTAAGAAGTCAATTTCCCTGAACGGATATCCTCCGCTAATGCGGTCGCGGATGAAAATAATATCTTGTTCTGTCCCATGGCTTGCCTAACTTGTAGAGTGATTGAATTGATGAAGAAGAAAACACTAGTCGAGGAGCGCTATTTTCAAGCACTTGGGATATATTGGGAATGCGCATACGTAAATACATGCTATGCAAAAATGGATGCGTGGCCAGTTGGGAAGGTATTTGGCAAAGTAGCGAGCGGTCGACGTTTGAGTCTGTAGACGCTCCTATCTTTGCACGCTGGTTTCTATCTCATACCGATTCGTAATTATTCAGCCCACTATGGCATCAATGAAAATCTTAAAACCCCTCAACGCCGAGACACAGAGACGCCGAGGAGCGCAGAGGTTTTCTCCGATTTTCTCTGAGTCTCAGCGTCTCGGCGTTGAGGGGTTTTTACGTTCAAGGCTATGGGCGGCTGAATAATTGCGAAAAAACTAAGGTGGTTTAGAATTTTACATTCATACCTAACCGCAAGGCACGTGGGGAACCAGGCGTGATGTTGGTGTTGCTATTGGCTGATGCATAGTATTTGGTATTGGTGAGATTCTCTATGTTCAATTGCAAGTTGAGGTTCTTGTTCCATACAAAGTAAAGCGCCGTATCGATACGGGTGAAGGCTGGTAGGATCACGGTGTTGTCGGTGGACGGATAAATCTCGCCGCGATACGCCACACCACCACCTATACCCCAAGTGCTATTGAGTTCATAGCGATTCCACAGTGAAGCGCTGTGTGTGGGGACTTGCGCTATGGTGGCGCCTGCTTTGACAGTGGCGCTTTGGGTGCGGGTGATTTTTGCATCTTGGTAGGCATAGCCGCCCATCACGCTCCAATCACGCGTGATCTTGCCTGAGAGTGATAATTCCACACCTTTGCTGCGTTGACCGTCAACTAAGATGGAGCGGGTAGAATCACTAGGATCTGTGATCAAGACATTGCTGCGGTCAAGTTGATACACCGCGGCGCTCACGCTCAAGTCCTTTTGTACATCCCATTTCGCACCGACTTCCAAGTTCTTGAATTTTTCTGGATCAAAGGCTTTAGTACTCGCCGTTAAAGAAGACAGTTGATCTCCTGCTCTGGGTGCAAACGCGAGACTATAACTGGCATACAGAGACATTGCTTGCATAGGTTTGTAGACCAAACCAGCTCTAGGTGAAATCGGAGTATCCGTGACTTTGATTTTTTCAGCAGTGCGATTGTTGACAAAATCCATGCCAAAACTATCGCGGCGCAAGCCAATGATGGCTTGCCATTCTGGCGAGAATTCGATCTGGTCCTGTGCATAGACTGCGGCGATTTTTGCAACGCCATGATTATTCGCGTCGGTCGCAGCCTGCTTAAAGATGACGTTGCTGGTGATGGGCGTCGCTAGCGGCACATTGATGGCAGTAGCGGTAGCTGCGACTGAGGGAAAGTAACCTGTGTTACGGAAGTTGTCGCTGGTTTGTTGACCCAATTCTATGCCGACTAAGAACTTGTGCTGAATGCTGCCGGTCGCGGCGTTAAATTGTAGATCTGTTTGATTGAAAATATTCTTGCGCTGAGTGGCGTTGTTATAGGCGTTTAATGCCACGCTAGTGCCATTGCTGCTCACTGCGCCGGAAAAAATATTTTGATAAAACTTGTCGTAATCCGCAATGCGAGTGCGATTTTTGAGGCTGATACCAGCGCCAAAATCATGCTCTACTAAAGCTGAGAAAGCATTCACACGTGACCAGGTGGGACTCAGCGCGGCGTTACCAAAGAATGTCGAGGCGGCGACGACTACCGGTTTTCCCTGAAATGAAGGAATGCCACGATCGGCAGTACGATCATCTCTAAAATGTTCAAAGCCGATTTGTACGCTAGTGTTGTCGCCAGCACGAATGGCGAAAGTAGGATTAATCCCAGCACGCTTAAGGTGAAAACCGCTACGATAACTATCTGAATTCTCGCTCATACCGGTCACACGAAAGGCGAGGTTTTGATTGATTGTTTGCCCCACGTCGGCAGTTGCTCGGCGCATATTCCATGAGCCGAGGGTGAATGTCGCTTCCGCAACTGGCGTCCATTGTGCTTGCTTGGTCACGCGATTGATCACACCACCGGAACCGCCACGACCAAAGATCATGGCATTGGAGCCTTTTAAGGCTTCTACGCTGTCAATATTGTAAAAATCGCGGTAGTACTGCACATCGTCACGGATGCCATCAGCGAAGAAATCGCCAGTCGAGCTATTGCCACGAAATACCGCCGTATCGCGATTTCCTTCGCCTTGCGCAGTCACGACGCCAGGGACGTAGCGAATCACGTCGGCAATACTTTGCATCACTTGGTCGCGCATCAGTTCCTTGGTCACTACCGTGATCGCTTGTGGCGTATCACGTAGCAGCGTATCGGTTTTGGTGGCGCTAGTGCTGCTTTTGGCTACATAGGTTTTTTCGTTAGCGCTAGTGACTTGAACTTCGGGCAGTTTATTGTCCTGCTTGGTGGTTGTGGTGGCTGTAGTGGTTGTAGTAGCCGGGTTTTGTGCAAGTGCTGGCGCTGCTAGGAGGGCTAGTAGGGCAGGTAATGTGGCGAGGGTAAGTCCTGAAGTCGTGTGTTTCATATGGTTCTCATCTAATGGCAAATTCTGTGCGGCAAGCGGATACAAGCTTAAACCGAGTAAATGCAATTATAAATGAGAATTGTTAGCATTAGCAATTGGCGATGATGAAAATTAGTTTTTTAAATTTAGTTAATGGAATTATTTGTGGCGCAAGAAGATTAAAACCTTCTGACGCAAGAGCGGCAAAAGAAGAATTTGATCCCCATAGAAAGCCTAGCAAATTACAGTCTTGTTGAAGTTGTTGTGCTCATCGACTTGAGGATGTCAGCCATATTTTCTTGTAATACACTGCGCACGGTATCGACCACAATTTGGGTATTGCGCTCAATTTCGATATTGAGTAAATCGCCGACTTTTTTTTCTGCAAATACGGTCATGCGTAAGGTCTCGGGGATCAGCCAGACTTCAAACCATGCTTGTTCACGATCGACCTCGGCGATGGTCAAACTAGCGCCGTTGATGGCGATATAGCCTTTGGAAAAAATATATCCTAGCCATAGTTTAGGCACTGTGATGCGTAGCACCACATTGTTTTCTAAGTGCCGTACTTGGCTTAATTGGGCGGTGAAATCAATATGGCCGGACAGCGGATGCCCGCCAATTTCTGCACCTTGTTTGGCCGCGCGTTCTACATTGACTCGTGCACCTTGGGCGTACTGGCCTAGGGTAGTGACGTTTAGGGTTTGTTGCATAATGTCGAATTCGGCGGTGTTTTCATCTGGCAAACGCGTGACAGTGAGACACACGCCGTCGGTGGCAACGCTGGCGCCGATAGCTAGGTCCTGACAAAATCCCTTAGGGAAAGCGATTTGCACGGTGCGCAAACCAGTTTGGTCAACAATTTTTTGTAAGCTGGCGACAGCTTGTACGATACCTGTAAACATAGAACTTCCAAAAATTAAAATCGAACGCTATTTCGGCACAAACATTTCATGCGTCATGTTAATGAAATGATCGCGCAACCATTTATGTGCTGGATTGCGGGCATCTCTTTCATGCCATAACATATCTACGTGCACGTCTGGGGTAGGGAAGGGGAGTTCTTTCCAAACTAGGGAATCACTCATTCCAGTTGAGGCGATAAAGTGATACGGTAAGACCGTGAAGAGATCGGAGTTGGCCACTACTTTGCCACCTGTAAAAAATTGATTCACGGTGAGTAAAATCCGGCGTTCGCGACCCATTTTCATGAGCTCATCATCGATTAGGCCATGGGCTCGTCCAGAAAAACTGACTAGGCAATGGTTGGCCTGACAGTATTGATCGAGTGTCAGTTCTTGATGAGCGAGTGGATGATTTTTACTCATTACGCAGACATAATGTCCAGAATATAATCGCTCATGACGTATCGGGCTATGCGCCGCGCCCTGCCCCCCTGAGAGTTGCGCTACCACGCCAGGGAAAAAACCTACTGCCATATCGATGTCGCCATGAATTAGCATAGGACGCGGTTCACGCGTGGTCAGTGGCACCATGCGCGCATTCATATGCGGCGCTTCGCGCTCAAAGGCGGTGATTAAGGTGGGCATCCATAACGCGGCGGTAGCATCTGACATGGCCATCCTAAAGGTGGCGATCGCTTTGGATGGATCAAAGCTAGTTGGTGCTATCGCCGCTTCTAAACTAGCCAGCGCTTCACGTACCGCAGGCCATAAAATCTCGGCACGCGGAGTGGGTTTGACACCATAGGCGGTGCGTATCAATAATTCGTCGTTTAAAGAATAGCGTAGGCGTTTAATGGCATTGGATACCGCAGGTTGGGTCATTGCCAATTTATCCGCTGCTCGAGTCAGATTTTGCTCGACCATGACAGTATCAAAGACACGCAGTAAGTTGAGATCTAAGGTGAGAAAATTCATGGAATGCCTTATGCAATTGCAGCTTATTTTGTGATGATTTAGTCGCTATGGAACGATCTCAAAATATAGGCGATAAAATATCACTGAGCGCAAAAGACGCTGAGAAAAGCTTAAATTCCTCTCGGCGATTTCTGCGGCTCTGCAGTAAACGCTGTTGAATTTTATCGTTCGCATAGGGACTAAATAGTCACCTATTTTTCAGCTAAAATCCAGCTAAGTTTTAGGC
>JAIELM010000276.1 GCA_019752975.1 Undibacterium sp.
GCTACGGTGGTGGCTATCGGCTCAATTATTTTGCCCGCCATGGTCAAGCAAGGTTATCCCAAGAAATTTGGTGCAGGGATCATTACTACTTCTGGCGCCTTAGGTATTTTAATTCCGCCTTCTATTGTGATGGTGATGTACACCATAGCTACGAATAGTTCAGTAGAGCGTTTGTTTATGGCCGGCGTCGTTCCGGGTATTATGTTGGCGTTTTTTTTGGGACTAACGACCTGGTTTTTGGCACGCAAACATAATTATCCACGCATGCCGAAAGCGACTTGGCGTGAGCGTTGGATAGCCTTTAAACGTAGTGCTTGGGGACTGTTACTCATCGTGGTAGTGATGGGGGGGATTTATTCTGGTAAGTTTACTGCTACTGAGGCGGCGGCGGTCTCAGCGGTGTATGCTTTTGTGGTGGCGGTGTTTGTGTATAAGGATATGGGTTTGAAAGATGTACCCAAGGTTTTGATTAACTCCGCCGCGATGGCCGCCATGCTGCTGTATATCATCGCCAACGCCGTACTGTTTTCTTTCTTAATGACCAGTGAACAAATTCCGCAAGCGATGGCCGCGTGGATACTTAATCAGGGTTTTGGTGCGTTGACTTTTTTACTGGTGGTGAACTTGCTTTTGCTATTGGCCGGCAATGTTATGGAGCCTTCCTCCATTGTGCTCATCATGGCACCTATACTATTCCCGGTAGCGATGAAGTTGGGTATAGATCCGATTCACTTTGGCATCATTATGGTGGTGAATATGGAGGTGGGCATGTGCCATCCGCCGGTGGGACTAAATCTCTATGTCGCTTCGAGTATTACCAAGATGGGAATTAGCGAATTGACGATTGCTGTATTGCCTTGGTTAATGACCATGTTGGGCTTTTTGCTCTTGATAACCTATGTGCCTGCAATATCGACTTGGTTACCCAATTTGGTGTACGGATAATTCCCGTGCGGAAATAGTATAAATAATTTTTCGACTATCACAATTTCACAAATTTTTTTTAACTTTCTATGCTGCAGAAGCACATATGCAACAGAGTGTTAGTTTGTGCTTAGTTTGTATAAAAGACGTGATATATTCTGCACACATTGTGATTTACAGAATTTGGAAGTGCAAATTTGGAAGTGTAATAATAGCGCCTCTTAGGGCGCATTAAAGAGGGGGAGATTCGCGTTTTAAGATGAGCTGAGTTCGATGGTGAAAACTTTTGAGACTAAACAGCCAAAAACGTGAAAAATTTTAGCAGGCGCATCTTCGGATGCGCCTTTTTTCTTGGTAGACTATGTTTTTGTATTTCTGAAATATTGTCTTATGTTGGAAGCTAAAATTTTCTCCGCGATTGTGCTGGCGCCGTTTGGATTTATCGGTGTCCGTACCGAAGATAATCTCATCATTGAATTAGTCTACCTTCCTCCACGTTTTGCTGAAAAAGAGCCTACCGATGCGGCGGCAGCTTTGGCGCAAGAGCAGCTTACTCGCTATTTTTCACAGGTCAATTTTCAATTTCAACTCCCCCTAAAACAAGTTGGTACTGCTTTTCAACAACGGGTGTGGCAGGCGATTGCTGCGATTCCTTGCGGAGAAGTTCGTACCTACGGACAGATTGCCAAGCACATCAAATCTGCACCTCGTGCAGTAGGCCAAGCTTGCGGCGCCAATCATTTTCCTCTGGTCATTCCCTGCCATCGAGTGACTGCCGCGGGCGGCTTAGGGGGATTTGCCCATCATGCTGATGAGACGGGATTTCATCTTGGTGTGAAGCGGTATTTATTAGGTTTTGAAAATGTACCAGCGTATATGTTGAACTCAACGCAGGAGTCTTTGTGGCAAAGCAGTTGAGCGTACCTGTGATTTTGTCAGAGCAAATTCAAACACAAATTGAACAATTTTGCGATGGCTTATGGTTGGAAGATGGATTAGCTAAAAATTCCTTAGAGGCCTACGGACGCGATTTGCGTTTGTTCGCAGAATGGCTGTATGGGGGGCAGGCGAAACATCTCTTACAAGCGACTGAGAGCGATATTTTTGCCTACGTTTCTTCCAAGTACAGCGTATCCAAAGCGACTTCCGCCAATCGCCGTATGACGGTGTTAAAACGATTCTATCAGAAGGCCTTTCGGCAAAATCAAATTGCTTCTGATCCTTGTAGCAAACTTAAGTCGGCCAAACAGGCCACCCGCTTGCCCAAGACCCTAAGTGAAAAGCAAGTGATTGCCTTACTGCAAGCACCGGACCATCAAACTGCGCTAGGCTTGCGCGACCGCACTATGCTGGAACTGTTGTATGCCTGCGGTTTGCGGGTCACTGAATTAGTGTCATTGAAATCTTTGGAAGTAAGTTTGAACGACGGAATCCTGCGCATTACCGGCAAGGGCAGCAAAACCCGTTTAATCCCGTTTGGTGAGGAAGCGGGTCATTGGTTACAGCGTTATTTGCGTGATGCGCGAGGCGTGATACTTGATGGCCAAGTGGATGACGCTTTATTCGTTACGGCGAGAGGAGGGGCGATGACGCGGCAAATGTTTTGGGTAGTGATCAAAAAATATGCGCTCGTGGCGGGCATCACTTCACCACTTTCACCGCATACTTTACGTCATGCTTTCGCCACCCATTTGCTTAATCACGGTGCTGATTTAAGAGTGGTGCAGTTATTGCTCGGCCATTCAGATATTTCCACCACGCAAATCTATACCCATGTGGCGCGAGAACGTTTGAAGCTGCTGCATGCAGTACATCATCCTAGAGGGCAGTGAACGGTGAGTAAAAAAGAGCACATATCTGAAACCCCTGCGACGCAATTTTTACGCAAGCAAGGGGCGAGTTTTACTGAGCATCCCTACGCGTACGAAGAGCACGGTGGTACTGCGGTGTCTTCACGAGAACTTGGTGTGACCGAACATAGCGTGATCAAAACTTTAGTGATGCAGGATGAGCATGCCAAGCCTCTGATCGTTTTGATGCACGGCGATAAAACGGTATCAACCAAAAACCTCGCGCGGCAAATCGGCTGTAAATCTGTGGAGCCATGCAAGCCCGAAGTGGCGCAAAGGCATACCGCTTACTTGATCGGGGGCACCTCGCCATTTGCGACTAAGAAGACCTTAGTTGTGTATGTAGAGCAGAGTATTTTGGATTTGGAAAAAATCTATATCAATGGTGGGCGGCGTGGTTATTTAATCGGGATAGCACCTTCTTTATTGACGCAATTATTGGAAGCGCGGCCAGTAAATTGTGCTTTGTAGTTGGCTATGCACTAAAATAGGTAGTAATTATTTAGCCCAATATGACGGTATTGAAAATGAGCTTATCCAAATTCAAGTTTATGTCTTGAAGCGCTAGAGAAAGAATGCTGACATAGCGGTTTGTAGAGGCCGAAATAATGGCAATAAATTTTGATGGTGCAGATAGGGTAAGTGACCACAGCGCGCTATTTGTCAGTTCTAAAATAAATCACTCGGAGTCATAATGAATTCAATTTTTGCGGTGCTAGCGGCCTATTTAATCGGCTCGATTTCTTTTGCGGTGGTAGTGAGTCGCTTGTTTGGTCTATCTGATCCGCGTACTTATGGTTCTAAGAATCCTGGGGCGACCAATGTGTTACGTAGCGGTAGTAAGGCTGCGGCAGCGCTCACCTTATTGGGGGATGGTCTAAAGGGCTGGTTAGCGGTGTTCTTGGTACTGTACTTTCAAAATCAATTTGCCTTAAGCGACGGCTGTGTTGCGCTAGTGGCTTTGGCGGTATTTTTTGGGCACTTGTGGCCGGTATTTTTTAAATTTGTTGGTGGTAAAGGCGTTGCCACTGCGCTAGGTGTACTAGTAGGTGTGAATCCTTGGTTGGGGCTAGCTACGTTTGTCACCTGGTTGGTGATTGCTTATGCCTTCCGATACTCGTCCTTAGCAGCGTTAATTGCAGCCTTGTTTGCGCCTTTTTATTATGGCATTTTGTATGGGCCTGATTGGACTTTGTTGGCGATTGCGATTATGTGTGGACTGCTGATTTATCGCCATCGCCAAAATATTGCTAATTTAATGCAGGGTAAGGAGAGCAGGATAGGGAGTAAGAAAAAATAATTCGAGACTGAGACAAAAGTGATCCAGAGCCTAGCTGTGCCTCAGCGCTAACGTCGTCGGCACTTCTAGTTGGCGCGCACTTTTGTAAATTCTAGGATTATTGACGAACGCGTTTTTTAGCCCCAGTTGCCTTGCTGCTTTTGGCTTTGTAGTTAGGGCGTCCCGCCACACCAGCAAAATTCGCTTTGGCTGCCGCGAGTTCCGCAACCGTAGGTAAGCCGGAAACCACGGATTTTTTGACGCTGACCGGATTGGCTGTTTCCTCAGGTTTGATTTCTGTTTTCATATTGTCCTTCTTGGTAAAGTGTTGATGACTCGCATTGTACGCGTAAAATGTGGGTTTTTATAAAGGCGACGATGAGCAAAGTAGCCCCCACCTTAGAGAGTCTGCGTGATCAATTGCGTCAATTCGCGCAGGAGCGCGAATGGCAAGCCTTCCATACCCCAAAAAATTTGGCCTGTGCCTTGGCGGTGGAAGCGTCTGAATTACTGGAAAATTTTCAATGGCTCAATACGGGCGAATTGACGGAATTGGATCAAACGGTACAGTTAGCGGTGCAACAGGAAATGGCCGATGTATTGAATTACTTACTGATGCTGGCGGATCGTTTGCAGGTCAATTTGCTCGATGTAGCGGAGCAAAAAATTGCCTTAAATGCGCAAAAATATCCGATTGCCTTAGCTAGAGGCAATGCAAAAAAATACCACCAAATCAAAAACGAATAAATTTGAAATCATGACGACATTCATCAGTAAAACCATGCTTACTGAACTATCAAAAGCAGCCAAAGCCAGTCCGCGTTTGCGCAAGAACCTTAATTTTCATCACGATAACGAGGCGCAATGCCATCGGCTCCTGAATGCTTTGGCACTAGGCACCTATGTGCAACCGCATTGCCATCTCGCACCAGAAAAAGAAGAGAGCTTAGTCGTTTTGGCTGGCCAAATCGGATTGGTGATTTTTTCTGATGATGGTCGTGTTGTGCAAACAGTCGTATTAGCACCGAATACAGAAAATCTCGGCGTTACTATCCCCACCGGCGTATTTCACAGCATGCTCGCCCTGCAAGAAGACAGTGTTTTTTTTGAGGCGAAGGCAGGACCCTATAAGCCAATTAGTGCCTTAGAGAAAGCCGCTTGGGCACCAGAGGAAGGTACAGTTGGGTGTGCTGATTACCTATCTCAATTACACACTTTGTTCGTTTAATAGTACCGAATAGCGCACCAGAGAATACTTCGTTTAAAGAAATAGAAAAAAATCCGCCATTTCCGCATCATGCGTTCCATGTTGTACGTGAGTGGTTTTTAGGTTTCTTTCTTTTTTCAGGAGTTAATATGTTTAAGCGTCAAATAGCGGTACTTGTGTTGGGAATGGTTGCTGCAGTTGGAACTGCCTCTGCGGCTGAGGATTTTTATGTCGGTGGTACTGTTGGTCAATCAAAGTGGAATGATGATTGTAAGCTTACGGTGAAATGCGACAGTACAGGTACTGCCTATAAGGTTTTTGGTGGTTACAACGTGAATAAGAATTTCGCTATCGAAGCGAGTATTCTTTCAATGGGTAAAGTTTCTGCGGTGAGCAGTTCGTTAAATAGCCGTTCTGATGTTAAGGGTGCTGGTTTTGATATTGCCGGTGTAGTCAAACATGGTTTTACAGATAATTTATCTGGTTTTGCCAAACTGGGAGTAGCTCGCTTAACAACCACCTCAGATTTTTCAGCACCTGGCATGACATTAAAGTCCACTGATACCTCGACTACGCAAGCGGTTTATGGTTTTGGGCTAAATTACAGCGTAACTAAGGAATTTGCTTTGCGTGCAGAAGTCGATTCACGTCGAGTTAAAGTGGGTTCCGACAAAGAAAGAGTGAATAGTTTTTCTTTAGGCGCGCAGTACACTTTCTAATGATTTAGGACTTACCGGTAGTGCACAGCATGCGCAAGCGATTGATCTTCGCTTGCGCATGCTGTGTTTTTTTTCGTTGTGCTTATGTCGTACCAATAGTTAGGGTAAATTGATTATGCAATTAGTTGGTATGCCTGTTGCAGGAAGAATTTGACCTGTTTATCTTCGAGATCTTGGCATTGATGAAGTTTGATATGACGCCGAAATTTGCCTTTGCCTTCTAAGACATTATGCTGGTCATTCAACTCGTTGCCGCGTCCAAACTCAAGACTAACGTGTTCTTTATA